>NZ_JBYCKU010000070.1:0-5334 GCF_057473545.1 Acidithiobacillus sp. TH-A67 | reverse complement strand
AGATCCGGTGTGATGGGTTTGCCGGTTGCGTCTTGTTCCTGTGGAATCAGTCGGTTCCGTTTTCTGGCTCTTGGTACTACCGGGCCAAAGGACGGATTTTATCCGGTAGCAGAAACTTGGATGTTTGGACAAGCTGGATCTCAGATTTCCCACTCAAAACGTCGAGGAACCTTGGCGAATTGCTTCGGCGGGGAAGTAGTGGCCGCTATTTCGTTAACCATTCTGCTCGTGGGAGCAAGCCTTAGACGCTATCCGGAAATTTCTTGGTCACAGTGGTGGGGGAGGCCCTCATGGGCACCGGTATTGGTATCAATAATGCAGCAGTCTTTAAACTTGTGCCACATTACGTCCCCGACGCCGTCGGTGGGACCGCTGGGACATGTGCACCATATCATGCGGTATCTGGCCCGGTTCACCCAACCACGGATGTTTCGCCGACGGGCTTCCAGCCATGCAGCTGGTGTACCAAGGGAGCGCCCCAGCCTTGCCGAACGCAATTGCAAAAACTGCCACTTGTCTCGCGCGAAGGCAATCTGACAATGTTTTGGGCCCACGGCATAGGTGCGAAGGGGCTTGTGTACCCAAGGCGGAACGTTAACAGAACTCGGAAGTGGTTTCTATCGCGAAGGCAATCCATCTGTGGTGTTCGCCATGGGGCAAACCTGCCATGTACCCACTTCTTGATCCAGGTCAAGGAAAACCTGACTTTTGCGCTCAAGAATAGGGCATGGCGAAGACCCTAAGAGGAGGCGAACATGGATACCCCTAATCCGGCTGGACAAGGCATCGCTGGGCACGGCGCCTTTTTCCATGAGCCCCATCTTTCGCCCGAAGATGCGAAGCTGGCTACCGCATGGGTGCGCAAACATGTGGACCGGCGCAGCATCGATCTCGGCGAGCGCATGGACGACGTCCGTGAGCACATGTGGGAGCTGGAGAGCGAGGTGGGGAGCCAGGATTCGCCACGGCCCTGGCAGATGCGTCCTTGCCTTGGGGCCTTGGCCGGAAGCGGCATTTCTGGGGCGTACGCCAAGGAGGTTGTCCAATGACCCATGTGGTTACAGAAGCCTGTATTCGCTGTAAGTATACCGATTGTGTCACGGTATGCCCGGTGGATTGCTTCCACGAGGGCCCCAACTTTTTGGCCATCGATCCGGAGGAATGCATCGACTGCACCCTCTGTGTATCTGAATGCCCGGTAGATGCCATTTTCCGCGACGTAGATTTGCCGAAGGGCATGGAGGAATATCCGGAACTCAACGCACGCCTGGCACGCCGCTGGCCCGTCATCATCCAAAAGAAGCCCGCCCTGCCCGATGCCGAGCAGTGGCGGCATGTGCGGGATAAACGCCGATATCTGGACACCGGGGAAGGCGAGACGGAATCGCCCCTGCCCGAGCCGCCTATTTCCCTGAAGGAATACCAGCGCACACCGGAGTTCACCGCCGACAACGCGCCTGCGGGTCTGCTCCATGGTCACCGCACCAAAGCCGGGGTCTGGGGGCGCATCGTGCTCCTGGAAGGGAACTTGCGGTATTGCCTGGAAGACGGCAGCGCCCGGGTATGGACCCTGAGTCCGGCACGACCTGCCTGGATACCGCCCGATCTGCCGCACCGGGTGGAGTTCCTGGGCCCGGCGCGTTTCTACGTGAGCTTTTGGCGCTGAGGATGCCTCATGAAAAAACCGCAGGCAATACGCTTTGCCGTGGGCGATCACGTTACCTGGAATTCGGAGGTCGGCAGGGTGACGGGACGGATCGTTGCCATCCACGAGCAGGATTTTCCGGTCCACGGCTATATCCACCATGCGAGCCCGGAAGACCCGCAATACGCCATCCAGAGCGACAAAAGCCGCCACGTGGCCTATCACAAGGGCGCCGCCCTACGGCTCGTGGACGAAAAGTTCCGGGGTTGACGAATCCTAGCTTCGCCAGGAGGAGGCGGGCATGAACGGGCGGGGATCGAAGAAGCTCGCTGTTCGGATGGACCTTGCCACGCAAGACCTGGCCCCTGCGTATTTCGCGTTGGTGATGGCCACTGGCGCCGTCTGGCTGGTGGCCCAGGCCATGGACCTGCCCCTCCTTTCCCGCGTGCTCTTCTGGGGGTCGTCTCAGAAAACGGAAAAATCGTACGCTACGTCTGCGCTGAGGCAGGCACCCGGCGATAGAGCGTCGGAAGGGACACGCCGAGGTTCTTGGCCACGTCCTTGGGCGGGACGCCGCTGGCCAGCAGCTTCTTTGCCGACTCGATCTTGCTGCCGGTCATCTTGGGTTTGCGACCACACTTACGGCCAAGCTGCTTTGCGACTGCCAGACCGGCGCGTGTGCGCTCGACGGTCAGTTCGCGCTCCATTTCGGCCAGGCTCGCCATGACGTGGAAGAAGAACCGACCGGATGGCGTGCCGGTGTCGATGGAGTCGGTGAGGCTTTTGAACTGGACGCCTTGCTTGTGCAGTTCGCCAACGAGATCGACCAGGTGCTTGACTGAATGGCCCAGACGGTCGAGTTTCCAGACGACAAGCGTATCGCCATCGCGCAGCATATCGAACGCCTTGGCCAGACCTGGACGATCCGCCCGTGTGCCGCTCACTTGGTCCTCGTAGATCCTCTCACAACCGGCCTGAGTCAAGACTTCACGTTGCAGTTCCAGGTGCTGATCCGGTGTTGAGACGCGTGCATAGCCAATCAACATGGGCATCCTCCCAATCTTATTGAAACCCGTTGATAGGGTAAGAAATTGAGAATGATGATCCAAGAACTATTTCCGAGAATCACAACGCCTTGATTTCACCAGCCGAGCCGGTTGCCTTAGTAGGATTGCCACGAATCTACGTTTGCGAGAAGCCTTAGCGTACTCTGTGCCCCAATTTCTTATGTCTTGGAGCCAGTCCGCGAGGATTGGCACCCTTCGGTTGATCACCGGAGTGAGGCAGGACAGACTGTTCCGTTTTCTAGGACTTGATCCTGTCTTTCAGATTAGCCGCCTGCCTCAACTTTGCTATCAGTTCCGTCAAACAGGCAGTTACCTACGCTGGGCTCAACCCGCGGATTCGCCGTTCTGGCCAGTGGGCTGGTAAGACTCCCATAGCCAAAGCAGGCAACGTACCCCTGCGCAAGGCTCTGTACTTGCCAGCGGTATCCGCGAAGCGCTTCAACCCCGTGCTTGTACCATTCTGTGAGCAGCTACTCGCAAGAGGAAAACGGCCCATGCAAGTGGTCTTAGCTGCCATGCGCAAGCTGCTCCATATTGCCTTTGGCGGCTCAAATCCAAGCTTCCATTCGATCCCGAGCAGGTACACAAGAAGCCTTGCAATTGAAGGTCGCCTGTCCTATTTTTATCACCAGCGGCAGGAAAATCCAGAGCCATCCCGAACCCCGATGCAAAGGCTCGTAATCGCGGTGTAAACGCGTGGGACTCAGAGCCTGCCACTAACAGGCTGCTGAAAAAGTCTGTGGTATAATGCACAAAATGGGGCACTGAGGGACTGGATCATGCGTGGAGCCAGGATAGAGACAGGTGGGATCTTCAGTTATCTGTCCCCGGAGCAGCGGGAGCCAGTGGATCATCCTCTTCGCTCCATCCGGGCCATTGTGGATCGTTCCTTGGCAGAACTCGACGGGCACTTCAACCAGAGCTACTCGGGCCTTGGCCGTCCTTCTTATCGCCTGAGCACCTGCTTCGGGCGCTGCTGTTGCAGGCGTTCTACAGCGTTCGCTCCGAGCGGCGGCTGATGGAACAGCTAGATTACAATCTCCTGTGCCGCTGGTTCGTGGGCTTGGGAATGGATGCCCCGATTTGGGTGCCTACGGTGTTCACCAAGAATCGGGACCGGTTGCTGGACAACGGCACCGTGCAACGGTTTTTTCCAGATCGTGGTGGAACAGGCGCGCGAGCAGTGGGTACTTTCCGAGGAGCACTTCTCTGTCGATGGCACCTTGCCGGAGGCTTGGGCCTCACAAAAATCCTTTCAGCCCAAAGAGTCCGAGGATCGACAGGGCGACGGGTCGGATTTCCGTGGGCAGAAGGGCAGCAATGACACCCCATGCCTCGGTAACGGACCCCGATTGCCGCCTCTACAAGAATGCACCGGGGGATGCCTCGCGGCTGGCGTATCTGGGGCATGTACTCATGGATAACCGACAGGGCTTGATCGTGGGAGAACAGGTCACCACGGCGGATGGGACGGCAGAGGTGGATGCTGCGTTGCAACTCGTGGATGAGCTAAGCGGTGCTGAGCGCATCACCCTGGGGGCGGATAAGGGCTATGACCGGCATGAATTCGTCCAAGACCTTCGTGACCGAAACGTCACGCCGCATGTAGCCCGCGAGTGCAAGGGATCGGCGATCGATGGCGCACGGCTCGGCACGTCGGCTATGTCATGAGCATTCGCGTACGGAAACGGATCGAATCGATCTTTGCCTGGATGAAGAGGTGGGCGGGACGCGCAAAACGCGATTCTGTGGGCTGGATTGTGTGGGCCTGCACTTCACCCTGGTTTCCACCGCCTACAACCTGGTGCGCATAGCGCAACTGGGACTGGCGTGATGGGAGCACTGCGCCCGAAATTGAGGAAATCGACCAAATTGGCCACCAAAAGCGCAGAAAAAGCTACGGTGGGAGCCATTGCCCACTATTTTTCGAGAAAATGAGTGCCTCGCAGATTTTATTGCGGGGTTTTTCCGCAGCCTGTTAGGTATCCAATCAAGTCAAACAGTTTTCGATGATGCCTGCAACTTTTTTGTCAAATCCATCTATAGTGTTTTCCATTTCAGCAAGGACCAGACGATGCCGATCTGCGACATACCCGAGCAAGTTGAAAAAAACCTCGGAATTGTCCGTTTTGCTTTGACGCACAAGAATTCTGCTGGGTAGATCGATCGCCATGGTTGGCACGGCTTGCATAAGTGCAGTGCCCCCACTGGGATTGCCGAAGACGATGACCACCGTTGGCGCTAACGCGAGCCCTACATTTCCGGCGGCAAGGCTGTGGTCAAAGCGTGCAAACAGGGTAAATCCGGCCTCGGTCAGGGCAGACTCCAATTTCTGCACCATGTCGCCCACGGAGTGGGTGGTATACCATGCGGCCAAGCCGGGAATATCAGTACGCAGTTTCTGGTTCATATCTATAGCCCTTAGATCACCGCACGAGCTGTTAAGTGTACCATCTGCTATGGACGAATCAAATAATTCAGCGGCGCGGTCCAAATATGCACCAGGCAGGTAAATGGTTACCTGACTAGCAGCCCGTCGGATTTGCCTTGTAGCTATGAGAGAAATCTAGCCCAGATCTCTCTGATAGGTGCGATTTGCCCTCTTTTTGTCTTATTCTTGGC
>NZ_JBYCKU010000069.1:0-31754 GCF_057473545.1 Acidithiobacillus sp. TH-A67 | reverse complement strand
CGATGGGCAACTGGTGGCGGGTGCTCATGTGCGGAAGACTCCGGAGCCTGATGAGAATACTCCTGATTCTGCAAGAAGTTTTGCGCAGAGGGAAGGGCGGGATGAGGCTCAAGGTCGACAGTTGCTCTATGGTTTCGGTATGATCCGACGCAAAATCTTTCGGTGGGGGGCACAGATGGCAGAACACTTGATACTGGCGGCCGTAGATGGCTCGCAAAATGCTCTGGTGGCAGCGGGCGCGGCGGCGCGCTTTGCGAGCCTGCTTTCTGGACACTTGGGACTGGTGACGGTCCTGCAGGTGCCACGGTCGCCAATGGGCTTTGGCAGTGGCGTGTTTTCGGGGGGGCTTCGCGATCGCTTGCTGGAAGAGGCGCGCGCCGAGGCCGAAAAGAATCTGCAGGGCGTTGCGGAACGAATTCATGAGGCCTGTGGGCTGGGGATGCCGGAATATTTCATTGCGGTTGGTGCCCCCGAAGTCGAGATCCCGAAAATTGTCGCAGCCAACGAGGATGTGATCATGGTGGTTGTCGGTCGCCAGGGCTTCGGCACTGAGGGCAAGCCGCGTGGGCTCCCGCATGCTTTGGGAAACCTTGGCGCCAAGCTCAGTCTGAGTCTGAAGGTGCCGGTACTCACGGTGCCCGCCGACGCTCTGGAGGGACAGATCTGCCCTGGCATCGAGAATCTGCGATCTGAAGTACGCGACGAGGAGGCCTGAACGTGGATCTCTACCTGCCCATTGCCCACATGGATATCAACATCGCCATGATCGTGGGTTTTGGCCTGATTGTTGGCTTCCTTTCTGGACTTACGGGTGTGGGCGGTGGATTTCTCATTACCCCCCTGTTGATCTTTGTTGGCGTGCCGCCACTGATCGCGGTGGGTACCGGCGCGGCACAAATCGTTGGCGCCTCGGCAGTGGGTAGCTATGCTCACTGGCGTTTGGGAAATGTCGATATGCGCATGGCCATCGTCCTGCTGATTGGGAGTTGGACGGGTGGTCTGCTGGGTGTACATGTCGCAAAAATTCTCGAACAGGGCGGACATTTTGGACTGGTCGTTTCCTTCCTCTACGTGGGACTCCTGGGCTTCATCGGTATTTCCATGTTGATCGAGGCGCTGATGGCCGTGCGCGGCAAGAAAAAGAGCAAGCCGGTGCAGGAAAAGAAATCATCCTGGGTGGATCGCCTGCCATGGCAGATGGATTTCCCAGTGTCCGGCTTGCGGACGACGGTTCTGTTGCCCTTGGGCTTGGGTATTGCCGTGGGAGTGCTCACAGCGCTGATGGGTGTGGGCGGTGGTTTTGTCATGGTCCCGATCATGTTGTACGTGCTCAAGATGCCGACCAAGGTAGTGGTCGGTACCTCCTTGTTTCAGCTGCTCTTCACCACCGCAGAAGTCGGGATCTTGCAAGCCGGCATGAATCATGCGGTTGACCCCTACCTTGCGTTGGCGCTGGTCATTGGCTCGATTTTCGGTACCCAGTTCGGCGCCCGCCTGGGCGCGCGTATGCCCGGCGAGCAGCTTCGTCTTGTTCTTGCCCTGGTGGTGGTGGCCGTGGCGGTAAAGATGGGCCTGGGTCTGGTCATCCCGCCCGAGCATATCTTTCAGGTCACGCAGGTGCTCTGATGCAGAAAAAGTTCTTACAGATTTGTTTGCTTGCCTGCGCATTGCTACTGCCGGCAACGATACCAATGGCCGCCCAGGCATCCGTGCAGGCGCCCAATGTGGTATTGGGCACGGGTACGGACAAGGTGGATGTGACCAGTCGCTTTCGTGGTCGCGATATCCTGGTGTTCGGCGCACTTTCCCATCCTGGTGAAGTGATTGTGGTACTGCGCTCTCCCGACAGCGCGGTCGCCGTCACCCGCAAGACGCAGATGGGACCCATCTGGGTAACCGGGAAGAAGGTGACCGTAAGTCAGTTTCCGGGAGTCTTGCTCATCGACTCTTCGGCGCCGTTGGACAAAATTCTTCCCGCCGCCGAACGGGACGCTTTGGGACTCGATCCGCGCGGGATCCTGGAAAAGGCAAAGTACGAACCAGAACCCCTTGATAAAGATGCCTGGGAATCCGCGGTTATCGCGGCCAAGGAGCGGCAAGGAACGTATCAGGTACGTTCAGAGAGCGTGACGATTCAGGATGGTCGCTTGTTCTCCACACACCTGCATCTGCCTGCTTCGCTTCCTTTGGGAGCCTACGAACTGGATGTTTACCTGGTCAATCACGGAAAGATTCTGGCACAAAGCCAACAAAAAATTGATGTGCAGCAGGTAGGGCTGGAAGAATGGATTGCCGATTACGCTGAACATCAGCCTTGGCTATATGGTGTCGTTTTGACCCTCTTTCTGGCATTTTTGGGCCTCGGCCTGGGAATCGTCATGCAGCGCAAGAGCTAAAGATGATCGAATGGCGAGTCAGCCGTCGCCACTGGGGATGGGGCCGAGGCTGGGGCGAAGCTGCAGACTGCGCACCTGCCAGTGAGACCGTTGCGCCGATAACTGCGCGTTGAGCTGGGTGCGAATTTGCTCGGCGAGGCGCTCCCGTGCCGCAGAATCCTTTGGCAGTGCCGCCAGCTGCGGAAAGCGCAGAAAAATATTGCCAATGACTTCCTGCTCCGCCGGACCGTCAAGAGAAGGAGGCAATTCTCCAGGTGGACCCTCCAGCTCTGCCAGGGGCCGGATCTGTAACGCCAGTTCCTGACCGTTGCGATGGACGGCGGAGCCGTAGCTGCCGAGGGCGACGGTCTGGATATGAAGATGCGCCGGTTGCGCTGTCAAGTAGAGAAACGCCCCCACGGCCAGAGCCGCAGCCACAATGCCAATACCCCATCCGCCTGCTTTCTTTTTTGCCATGTCTTTACGGCTTCATTTCTGGGTGCAGGAGCAACACGGGAAGGCTGGTGTCGGCGAGGATGTCTTCGCTGGTAACCATTGCCGAAACACTGGAATGATGTTGTGGGGTTTCTCCATCCTCACTGAGTAACGCAATCTCCGCGCCACTGCTACGAAACGCAGCCACCAGTTCGTAAAGTTGCACGTCACGGCGTAGCAGGATCCAGTCGGTACTGGCGAGCTCCAGCAGGGGGGTATCCTCGGGCAGGTTGCGCCGCCCGAGGATTTCATGCACCCGATGGGAAGCGATGGCAGCTACCGGTTTCCCATCTCGAATCAAAAGGATGTGTGGCAGGCGTGGATAGCGTCGCAGCAGACGATGGAGATCCTTGAGCAAGCGACGATCGTGCAGACGTAACAGCGGGGTTTCGACCAGACTGCTTGCCGAGCGCATCAGGTAAAGGTTGCTGTGCCGTGCCTCCGGGATGTAGTGCCCACGCCGCAGCAGCTTCAGGGTATAAATGCTGTCCCGGGTGACCATGCGGCGAATACCGAAGGCAATGGACGCCACTAGAATCAGGGGGATGATGATGTGATAGTCATTGGTCATTTCAAAGATCATGACCGCCCCGGTCACTGCCGCTCCGGTAGAGGACGCGACCATTCCCGCCATTCCCAGCGCCGCGCCGGTAGCGATATGCATGTCCAGGCCGGGGAAGAGCGAGTTGAGTACCAAAATACAGGCGGCACCCAGCAACGCTCCGACAAAGAGAGAAGGAGAAAATACGCCGCCGGAGCCGCCGGCAGCGAGGGTGGTACTGAAACTCAGAATTTTCAGCAAGACCAACAAAAACAAGAATCCAGGATTGAGCAGGACGCCATCGAGGACATCCTGAATCGTGGCGTAGCCAACGCCTTCCACATAGTATTTGCCACTGAAGAGGAAGATTACCCAGATGGTTATACCAACTGCCCCCATTCCGACCACGGCACGCAGGTAGGGATTGGGAAGAATGCGCTCAAAAAAGTCCTCGGTCCAGTAAAGCATACGCGTAAAAAAGAGGCCAATCCCACCCACAATGATCCCCAGCAGCGCAAAGACCAAATAATTGCGGATATCCATGTGCGCAGTTTCGGCAATGATATCCGCTGGAATGATGAAAGATGGGAAGTTGCCCAGCAGCAGACGCGAGACCAGGGTCGCGGTGCCGGTGGCGATCATGACTGGAACCAGGGTACGGGCGCTGATTTCTACCAGCATCAGCTCAACGGCAAAAAGGACGCCGCCAACCGGGGTGTTGAAGGTGGCAGCGATACCAGCCCCCGCGCCAGCAGCGATCAGGCCCAGGCGCTGCCATTCTGGCAAGTGCAGCCAACCTGCGAGGCTCGAGCCAAAGGCGGCGCCGATCTGGATGATGGGCCCCTCGCGCCCCACCGATCCGCCACTACCGATGGTGATGGCGGATGCCAAGGCCTTGACGATAACCACTACTGGGCGGATGACCCCCGCTTTGTAATAGATGGCATCCATCACTTCGGGGACCCCATGTCCCTTGGCTTCCGGCGCGAAGCTACGCACCAGCCAGACGACAATCAGCCCGCCAACGACAGGTGCGAGAATGATCCCGGTTCCCCAGGCACTTGCCTTGGCGTGTTGTAATGCATTGAATACCAGGCTTGCCTGACCATAAAAAAAGAGGTTGTGCATGAGGGCAATGAGACGACGAAACACCACTGCGCCGAGGCCAGCGATGACGCCAACAAAGATTGCCAACAGGAAATGAAAGAAGGGATTGCGACGCACTTTGCGCCAGCGACTGCGGAGGGCTCCGGTGTCGCTGCTACTTCCCTCCTCCATGGGAGCAGCGCTGGCCTCTGCGACAAGCTCACTCACGCCGACTGCCCTCCGAGAAGGGAGAGAGCCTGATCCTCGGCAAAAATTTTACTGTCGACTTTGCAATAGATTGCGCCTTCGTCGGCAAAGACGGCCACCTCCGCAACGCCGGGGAGGGCGAGTAGTCTCTGCTCCAATCCTGTGGCGGGATTTGCTGGCAGGGTAAAGATACGGGTCGCGAGATAGCGCGGGCGCTGCATGCCCAAGGCGATCAGCAACCACAGGACAAAAATGCCGGTCACCACCCAGAAGATGACACCGTAATTGCGGGCTTCCGGAACATAGAGCAGGCCGCCAAGGAGGCCGCCGCAGAATGCACCGAGAAACTCGGAAGAGGTATAGACCCCGGTTGCCGTTCCTTTTGCGCCGGCGTGGCTGAACTTGGCAATCAGGGAAGGCAGACTGGCCTCGAGGACATTGAAGCCGACAAAAAAGAGGAAGAGAGCGATGGCGATCATGATCAGACTATGGTAGGAAACGGCCATCAGGATTCCCGCAAGGATCAGCAAGGCGATGGCGAAGAGGAAGATTTCCTTCAATTTGCGCTTGGCCTCACCGACGGCGATCAGCGGCACCATGAACAGGAAAGAGAGCAGCATGACCGGCAGATACAGGGTCCATTGATGCGAGAGCGATAGCAAGGGGTGGCGCGGATCGACCAGTACCAAAGGCAAGACGACAAAGATCGCGGTCAAGCCGGTGTGCAAGGCAAAAATACCGAAGTCGAGGCGCAGTAGATTCCGGTCCCGCAGCACGGTCCGCAGCATGGCTGGGTTCAGTTCGGCATCTCGGTGGAATTTTGCCGGGCTGCTGGGAATGACGAGATACAAAACGGCGATGGCAACGAGTGCCAAGACGGCGGTCAGCCAAAAAATTCCGGAAACCCCGATGAAATGTGCCAGAGGCGCTGACAGGACCAGGGAGATGCTGAAACTGACCCCGATGGTGATGCCAATGACCGCCATCGCCTTGGTCCAGCGCTCCTCGCGTACGAGATCCGCGGTAAGGGCAATGATTGCCGCCGCCACCGCGCCAGCCCCCTGGATGATTCGGCCAATGAGCAAGCCGTCGATGCTGCTGGCCAAGGCCGCAACCACACTGCCGATGGCAAAGATCAGGAGGCCGATGGCGATGATGGGTTTGCGGCCGATGCGATCCGAGAGTTTGCCAAAAGGAATTTGCAGGATGGCCTGGGTGAGGCCGTAGGCACCCAGCGCAATGCCAATCAGCGCCGGATGATTTGCCGCACCGCGCAGACCATGTGCGTACACCGAAAATACGGGTAACACCAGAAACAACCCCAGTAATCGAAGTCCAAAAATGCCAGCTAGGGAGATGACAGCGCGCTTTTCGCGGCGGTCGAGAGCGGATTTTACGGACATTGCGACTCCTACGGAATGTGGGTTATGTGTATGCAGAAAATATACCGCATCTCCCTCGGGGCCCGCAAAATCAGCCCTTTTCCTGCTTTCCCGTTCCCTCGACGACATAGTGGTTCTCCGGTACATCCAGCCCGTGCCGGCGCAAGGGCAGGGTGTAGATGCTGGCGCCCAGCAGCATGCGGCGAATGGCAAAAGCGCTAACCGAAGTCAGCATGGCTGGCAGCAGGGCTTCGTAACTGCCCGTCAGTTCGACGGCCATGACCGGGGCGCTCAATAGCGCGCCGGTGCTCGCGGCTACCATGCCGGCCATACCGCAGAGTGCGAGTAGACCGATGAGCTTGGTGGGTAAGATCTGCCAATGCAGCAGGAGTAGGCCGTACAAGGCACCCGTGCCCGCACCGATAAAGAGCGAAGGCGAGAAGATGCCACCAGATCCTCCCGAACCAATGGTCAGACTGGTCGCCAGCAGCTTGAGCAATAGCAGGAGCAGCAGGATGTCCCAGGCACTGATCTCTCCGCGCAGAATGTCGCCGATGCCCGCGTAACTGCCGCCAATCAGGTAGTAGTGACCGGTCCAGGCAAAACAGAGCAATAGCAAAAGGCCAACCAGGAACATTCCCAAGGCATGGCGGAGATAGGGGTTGCGCAGGAACATCTCGCTGTACTGCGTGATCGCCGTCAGGCTGGCGATGAAGAGAATCGCCGCAAGCGCGTTGATGGCGCCCAGGATAACGAAGAAGGGGAGATCTGCTGCCTTGTTGACGAGGGTGCTGGTCACCGCCGGGAGGAGATGAAAGTTCCCGAAGACCAGCTCGGTGATTTGGCTGGCGCCAATGGTCGCGACCAGCGTCGAGAGAATCGTCCATGGGCGCCAGTCTGGAACGATGATTTCCATGGCCAGAAACCAGCCGCCCAGGGGGGCATTGAAGACCGCGGCGATACCGGCCCCCACTCCACAACCAAGAAGATGGATGCGGCGGTGCGCAGGCATGGTGAAGATGGCGTCCAGCCACGCTGTAATGGCGGCGCCGAACTGCATGGCAGGTCCTTCGCGTCCTGCCGAGCCGCCAGTGCCAATCGTGATGGCCGTAGCCAAAGGACGCAATAACGCGATGCTGCGCGCCATGCGGCCCTCGCGCGTGTAGGCCGCCTCGATCACCTGGCTCACACCAGCGCCCTGGACGGCCGTCCCGTACTTACGCGCCAGAAAAATCACCAGTATACCGCCCAGGGTGGGAACCAGGGGCAAGGCCCAGCCCCAGGGGGATGGCGGAGTGTGCACGTGTGCTCGGTCGTGGAAATCGAAAATATTCAGGATGGCGACGTTGTGGATGACGGCAACGAGGTAGTGAAAAACGATGTCGCCAACCCCGGTCAACACGCCGATGATGGCACCCAAAAGAGCGAGCAGGGGACCTTCGCCAAAAGCGCCGTGTTCGGGGTGCCAAAAATCCCATTCGCTCTTCTTTTCCTCGACCATGGCTGCGTCAGATCGCTAGCATCATGGGAATCGAGGCTCTTCCAGCCACTCCCAACGCACGCCGCGTCTTTCGAGCTCAGTCGCCAGCATCTGCCAGGCGGCATGCAGCGCTGCGGCCTCGCCGCGCAGACCGAGTTCGATTTGCGAACCCGTTGCCGCGAAGCTGGGCAGACTGGAAAATTCTACTTGCGCGTGTTCTGCGCAGAAGCGTTCCATGAAGTCGACCCAGTCGCTTTCCTTTTGCTCCCACAGGAGGATCCGTAACTGCAAGGCCGAGGTACGCGCTGGGAAGTCGCGTTCCAGGACCCACTGCGTCATGGGCTCTGCCATCTGCGGAAAGCCCGGGAAAAAGTAGCCCTGACGCAGCTGAAAGCCGGGGATATGATTGACGGGGTTGGGGATGATGCTGGCGCCCTTGGGCAAATCTGCCATGCGGATGCGGATGGGCTCGGCCCCGTCGCCAAAACGCTCGCGAATCAGGCGCGCCGCTTCGGGGTGCTGCTCCATGGGCAAATCCAGCGCTGCCGCGGCGGCCGCCCGGGTCAGATCATCGGGAGTGGCGCCCAGGCCACCGAAGGAGAAAAAGGGGCAATCCTGTGCGAAGGCCCAGCGATACTGCTTGATCAGATCCTCCCAGCGGTCCGCCAGCAACAGGCTCCAGGCCAGTTCGTAACCGCGATCCAGCGCCTGTTCGCGACTACGGGCAAAGTGGCGATCCTCCCGTTTGCCGAGCAGGATCTCCGAGCCGACGATGATGATACCTAGACGTGCTGTCATGCTTGCCTCTGTGGATTGATGCTGGCAAGGTCCGGACTCTGATAGGCCTGCCGCCAGCGCGTCTGTCCCTGCTCCAGGACGCAGTCACCCCGCAGGAGATGCCCCAAGGCCTGCGGGTAGAGTTCGTGCTCCAGCGCCAGCACGCGTGCGGACAGGCTTTCTGGGGTGTCATCGCTGCGCACGGGCAAGACGCCTTGGGCGATGATGGGCCCGGCGTCCAGTTCTGGCGTGACGAAGTGTACGCTTGCTCCATGCCAGCGAACCCCGGCCTGTAAGGCCTGCTGATGGGTGTGCAAGCCCGGAAAGGCAGGCAGAAGTGAAGGATGGATATTGATCAGGCGTCCCAGATAGCGCTGCACGAAAGCATCGGTCAGTTGACGCATGAAGCCCGCCAGGACGATCCAGTCCGGATTGTGGGTGTCGATAGCTGCGGCAAGGGCGCGGTCGAAATCCGCGCGCGTGGAAAAATTCTTGTGGGCAATGACTTCCGCAGCGAGGCGGGCATCGCGACACCATGCCAGCCCTGCGGCATCCGCCCGATTGCTGATGACGGCAGTGATCCGGGCTGGGAGCTGGCCACTGGTACAGGCCTGCTGAATGGCACGCAAGTTGCTGCCGCGCCCGGAAATCAGCAGTACCAGGCGTTGTTCAGTCAAGATAGACGACTCCGCTGGACTTTCGTGTTTCCAGGCGGCCGATGCAGTAGGCCACGTGCCCGCTGGCAGTAAGGTTCTCGATGGCCGCGTCGCGCTGTTCCCACGGGACGCTGGCGACCATGCCAATGCCGAGATTGAAAACACGGCGCATTTCTGTAGTGTCCACCTCGCCTTGTTCCTGTAGCCAAGTGAAGATCGCGGGTTGCGGCCAGCTCTTTGGATCGATGACTGCGGCCAGTTCTTTGGGCAAGGAGCGCGGTAGATTTTCGGTCAAGCCACCGCCGGTAATGTGCGCCAAAGCGTGAATCTCAACCACGCTGCGCAAGGACTGAATGGCTTGCACATAGATTTGCGTTGGACGCAGAAGCTGGTCGATGAGCGGCTCACCGTCCAGCTGCAGATGCTGGTGGGCACCTGCCCGCACCAAAATTTTGCGGACGAGGGAGTAACCATTGCTGTGGGGCCCGGAAGAGGCGATTCCCACCAGCGCATCGCCCGCGCGGCAGCGACTGCCATCGAGGATGGCATCGCGTTCGACGATACCCACGGCAAAGCCCGCCAGGTCGTAGTGATCGTTGGGGTACATGCCCGGCATTTCCGCGGTCTCGCCGCCCAGCAAGGCACATCCGGCCTGTCGACAACCCTCGGCAATGCCGGCAATGACCTGCTCGGCGACTTCGACATCGAGTTTGCTACACGCGTAATAGTCCAGGAACCAGAGCGGTTCGGCACCCGATACGAGAATGTCGTTGACACACATGGCCACCAGATCGATGCCGATGCCGTCGTGCTGCTTCGCCTCCAGGGCCAAAAGCAACTTGGTACCAACGCCGTCGGTACCGGAGACCAGAACCGGTTGACGATAGCCAGGGGGGAGCGCGAAAAGGCCACCAAAGCCGCCCAGGCCGCCTAGCACCTCGGGACGTTGGGTGGCGCTGGCGAGGGGTTTGATGCGGTCCACCAAACGGTTGCCGGCATCGATATCCACGCCGGCTTGCTGATAGGTCAGGGGGTCTTTGGGGTTCACGTCAGGCTCCTGGAGACGAATGGTAGGATGGTACGAAGCCACTGCGTTCGCGGCAAGCCAAAAAAAACCCGCAGCAGGCTGCGGGTTTCGTGCCGGACGATACCTGGCGCTCAGAAGCGCTTGAATACCTGTCCGCTCTTGGCGGCCTGGAAGCGCGCTTCCACCAGCGCCCAGTTCATGTTTTTGTGCAAGGCAGCGAGGTAATCGCCGCGGCCCAGGGCCTTCCAGTCAACCATGTAGGCATGTTCGAAGACGTCGACCACCACCAGCGGGCTAAAGCCACCGATGTTGCCGTCCTCATGCAACTGCACGAAGTGGTTGTTGATTTGCCCGGTCGTGGCGTCGTAATAGCAGATCGCCCAACCGATGCCGCGGCTCTTTGCTGCCGCCATCAGGTCGTCGTGCCAGGCTTCGGCGCTGCCGAACTGCTCTGTCACCGCTGCCTTGAAGCCTGGGGCCTGGTCGATGTTGCTACCAGGTTTGAGCTGCGCGAAATAGTACTCGTGCAGCACCATGCCGTTGTATTCAAAACCAAAACGCCGGCGCCGATCCGCATAGCCCAGGGAAGCACCCTTGCCCGCCGCGCGCAGCTCGTCGAGCTCCTTGCGCAGGGCGTTGCTCTGCGCCACATAGCCCTTGTAAAGTCCCCAATGGTCGTTGATCTGATCATCACTGATACCATCCAGACCGCTGGGCTTGAGTTCTTCCCGTACTGTATATTCAGACATTCCTGCTCTCCTGTCGCTGGGTGGAACTGCATCTATCCACAAATTGTAGTCGGCGAGCCCTGTCATCTGCAAACGACAATCGGGTCCGTTGCCCGGCCCCTCGATTCCGGACCCTGGCGAACACTGTTACACTGGCAACCAGTCAGCTGAGCGAATGCCTTGTAACGATGGCGTTGTCTTCCGTACCTGGTCAGCAACTTCTGCCGTTGCAGCCGCGGCAACTTGCGGGAATGACCAACCTTCCGGGCCTGCATGAAGAAGCCCTGGCGGCAATCCGTCAGCTGCGTGAGGCGTCGACTGCGCTCTGTCTCTACGGGGATACAGGGGTAGGCAAGACCCACCTGCTGCTGTGGGCTGCCTTTGCTGATGGCTCATGGGCTCCCTACGTCGATTGTCGGGCGCTGCCAGCTGCTGGCGACGGCGTTCTCGACCTCTGTGCGGCGCCATTCCTCTGCCTGGATAACATCGATGCCTGGGCAGGTAGCCTGGCACGTGAGGAAGAACTTTTTCGTCTCTTCAATTATCGTCTGGATAGAGGCTTACCCTGGCTGGTCAGTTGCATCGCGCCGCGGCCGCGCTGGCTGCTTGCCGACTGGGAAAGTCGTTTGACCGCTCTTACCAGTTATTACCTGAAACGTCCGCAGGACCAGCAGCTCGACGCATTGTTGCTGCAGATCTCTACACGTTTCGGTCCGCCTTTTGCCGAGCCTTTGCGGCGCCATATGTTGCGCAGCGAAACGCGCAATCTCAGTACCCTGACCCGTTTGGTCGAGGCCTTCCAGGCCTGGCTCTGGCAACGCCAAGCTACGCCCAGTGTCGCCCAATGGCGAATATTTCGAGAACAGACGAATGTCTGACTTGTTGGACAAGACACCTAAACAGCGGTCCGGGTGCGGGCGTTGGCATCCGCACGCAGGCACACCTTGGTGGCGACGCATCCTGTTGCGCCTCATTCGCGCGGGAATGGACTTCTGGCGGGACGACTGTGTGGATCGAGCTTCTCTGCTTGCCTACACCACTCTATTGGCTATCGTGCCTTTGCTGGCGGTAATTTTTAGCCTGTGGAATCTCATTGGATTCACTGAAGAAAAACGGCAACTCATCGATCGCTATGTATTTCAGAGTTTTGTTCCGGAAGTAGGAGAAGCGGTCATTCATTGGCTCAATGTTCTGGCGGCCCGCGGTGCGGGTTTGGGATGGTATGGTGTGATTGGTTTGTTGATAACGGCGCTATTTCTCCTTCACGAAATTGAACGCCATTTCAACGCTATTTGGAATGAGAAGATCACGACGCACTGGCTGCGACCCTTGCGCTATATTCTCCTGATTGTCCTTGGCCCCATTGCCAGCGCTGCGTTAGTTCTTTCTTTGGAGCCCGTGCAACACTGGTTACTCCACTTCGGTGCCATGCCAGCGTTACCGGTACAATTCAGCTATGTCGTTGCATTTGTTGTAGAGCTGGTGGTTTTTCTGGCGTTATATCGGATATTGCCCGCAGCACGAGTGACCTTCCTCGACGCATTTTTTGGTGCGCTGATTGCGGCTATTCTGCTCAACATCGCCAAATACTTGCTGGCGCAATACATCCGCTATTCGATCACCGAGACGCTCTATGGGGCACTCGGACTATTGCCCGTATTCCTGCTCTGGTTGTTTATGACTTGGTTGGCGGTTTTGTTTGGTGCGGAGGTGGCGGCAGCGGCGCAGCGGCATCATCCTGCCAGCGCACGCCCGACGGGGGAAGCGCGAGAGAAAACTGCAAGATAGTTTTTATCTATGGACTTGAATCGTTAAGAAAGGACAGCGTCATGAAATTGTTTCCTACCCTGGGGCTCCTTGCCGTGGCCGCAACGTTGGCAGGATGTGGCTCAGCAACCAACAACGGCCTGCTACCCTCCGGACCGGTAATGCCGTCACTGCCGCAGCCCGTTTCCCAGCCGGCACCGTCAACTGCTGCGCCGGTAGTGCCGAAGGTGAAGTTGCCGCAGGTAGCCAAGAAACCCGCATCCTCGATCCGCGAGGAGAATCTGCCGACCCAAACCCTGTCGTCCCAGGCGAGTGCTCCGGCAACCGTGGTTCCCGAAGCGAAAACGGTGACTCCCATGGTGAACAGCGCAGCGAAAATCAACAGCAGCGATTTTGCGCAGAGCTGGACCCAGGACCTTGCCAGTGCCCGGCAGCAGAGCACTTCTTGCATTGGTGAGAGTGGTGCACAACGCTCGGCTTGTTGGCAGGGCGTCTCCAACTGGGCGCAGGCCCGGGCGGCAAGCTATGGATCGGCAGCCAAGATTTTGACCGGCGCGCAGGCGGAACAGGCAGGCGCAGCACAAAAGTTTTTCCAGACTACCAGTCAGTGGGCCAGCGCGTGTAGCAGTCTCTCGGCAGAGGATTGCGCCAAATCTCCGCTGATAGCACAGATCCAGCAATGGAAGTTGTCGGTGGGCATTTCCGCAGGGAGTGGGAAGTAAAGCTGGTGGACGGCGCCTCGTGCTGCAGGCGCCTGCCCGCCTTTAAAGCTTGGCGTAGGAGTGCAATCCTCCCAAGAAAAGATCCACACCAATGAAGCAGAAGGTGACGGTCAGCAGACTGATGACCGACCACCAAGCCAGGGTTTTTCCCGTCGGCCGATGCTGTGGGCTACGGCCCCGTAAATGCAAGTAGGCGGCGTAGTTGAGCCACACGATCAGTGCCCAGGTTTCCTTGGGATCCCAGGACCAGAAGCTGCCCCAGGCCTTGGCTGCCCATACGGCACCGAGAATGGTGCCGGCGGTAAAGAACAGAAAACCAAAGGTCACCATGGCCGCCATGATGCGTTCCAGTTTGTTGAGATCAGGTAAGCGCTCTACCAAAGGACTGCCCAGGCGTTCTGCTCGCTGGCGCAGCAGATAGGCAAGGCCAACCATCGCCGCCAGATAGAAATTGGCATAGGCAACGAATTCGCAGGGCACATGCAGCTTGATCCAGAAGCTGTTCAAGGCCGGCACGATGGGCTGGATCTGGTTCTGGTGATAGGCGATCCCGACCCAAATCAGAAAGATATCTGCTGCCAGAATCATCGGCATGGCAAAGGCGCCCAGGCCACGACGCTTGCCCTGCGCTTCGTAGTACAGATAGAACAGGGCAGTAACGGTGCAGAGCAGCACCATGGCATCATACATGTTGGTGACCGGTATGTGGCCCCAGGATGGATGCCCTACGTAGGTCTCTTTCCAGCGGATGGCGAGTCCGGCAAAGCCGAGCACGGTTGCCAGCCAGGCAAAGCGATGGCCGCGGTCGCCAGCACTCTGCGAGCCGGCATAGAGATACCAGTAATAGCTGACCGCACTGACGAGAATGGCACCGCTCATCCAGTAGAACATCGCTGTGCTTTGGAAAACATAGCGAAGCAGAAGGCTGTCGGCGGCGGTATAACCAGCCATGTAGAGACCAACGCCGGGCGCCGCGACTACGAGAATGGCGAAAAACAGGCGGCGGAAGGCCGGCCAGTGCCAACCAAACCAAAGGAGTCCGGTGTACCAGATCCCTAGGGTGATGTACTGCCACATCCAGAAATCGGCACGAAAAACCGCCCAGACGGCAAAGGCCCCCGCGGTCAATGCCACCGCCCAAAGGCGTTGCCAGAGGCGTTGTTCCCGTGCCCCCTGCGGAAAGGCGAACCATTGACGAAGCTCACTGACATCAACTGACATCGTCAATCCTCCTCAGGGTCGATAGCCCGGGACATTCATCTTGATCCCGTTGCTTAGGTAACTCATGAAATAGTCCAGATCACGATACTCTGGGCTACCCAGTTTTTGCGGTGCGGCGCCAACCTTTTTGTCGCAGCCCTGGAAACGCTTTTCAAAGGTATTGACGGCGCTCCAGGAGGCGCGATAGGTCGGGTAGTGCGCGCTTTGTCCGAGCACCGGCGAGATGATCTGTCCGCGCAGGTATTTTCCGGCATAGGCTACGTGGCAACTCGCGCAGCTAAAATTGAGTTGTCCACGATGCATGAAGTAATAGGCCTTTCCTTCCTCAAAGGCGCGCACGGCTCCACGGCCCACTACCTTGACATCGGTAGGCATGCCATTGGAAAGAGAGCCAAAATAGGTCTCCAGGGCAATCAGATCACTGCTGCCGTACTTTAGTGGCGGCAGATGGTTGTCTGCCCGGCAGGCATTGATGCGCATGGCAGCGGTGACGACTTGATGGGTCTTGTCGCTGTAATATGGATAGCCAGCGGCAACACCCTTGCCGCCATCAGGAAAGCAGGAGGCGTAGGTTTTGCCATCCGGAAACTTGGTTTCCCAAAGCTTTTTCCCCTGGCTCAGGGTAAGATCGCCGGGATTGAATTGTATGGCCTGTTGATATTGTTCATAGTCCTGTTTGTTGAAGGCATAACTCCCGAGCGCGTATTGTTCGAGGCTCATCTTGGGGAATTGTTCCTTGAAATATTGATGAAAATCTTGCAGCGTCTTTTGCGGGCCAACCTTGGTATTGCCTAGTTGCCACCAATCGATGGCGTTGGCAGAGAGGGCAGCACTGCCAAGTGCCAAGCCCAAGCTTACGGAAAGAATTCGTTTTGCGTATTTCATGGCGTTTCTTCCGGTGTGAAATGATTACTTTTGAAGGGACCAAAGATAATCCGCAACCAGTTCGAGTTGATGATGAGTCAATACCTTGTTTTTGCCGAATTGTGGCATGTTTATGTGGGGTATGGTTTTTTCCGGATCGTAGAGAAAATTTACCAGCTTTTGCCGGTTGTGAAAGACAATCTTGAAGGGAAAATGGGTCAGATCCGGTCCCACGTTGCCCGCCATGGTTCCTCCGGGGAGTACGTGGCAGGCAAGACAATTGCCTTCGGCACGATTGAAGGCAATGGACTTGCCTGCGGCAATATCGGCGGCGCTGGGAGCGGCGATGGCGGCAGCGGGCAAGGCGATAGCGCTGAGCAAGAGTAGGATACGAGAGCTTTGATGAAACATGATGTTCTCCTTTCACTGTGATTTAGGTTCGGAGCTCCTCGGTGATTTCGAGGAATTCCTGGTGAAAATCCTCAGGATTGCGCGAACTGTCGCCACTTATGCATAATTTATTGGCAGCCTTCTGACGAATCCACAGACGCTTACGTGGCACGTAGAAGAGGATGAATATGCCGCCAACCAGTAGAAAACATGCAGCATAGACAATCTGCATTCCGGGGTATTTCGTCATCTCGAGGCCTGCCGACCACTGCAAGTCAAGGTGATGCAGGGTGACCAGAAAGGGTAAGGGATAGTCATGCAGGCCGCGCAACGCGATGAGGCTGGCCCGCAGAAAATTGGAGCGTTCCAGCGGCGTCAGTTGCACATTCTGTGCTTCCGCGACCTGTCGTAGGGTCCCCCGGAAAACCGTTGAACTCGCGTTCGCGCCCTGGGCGGCGGCATTTTCCAGGGCGCCTAGGTAATGCACGAATAACCCGATTCCGCCCCGCGCTCCTTCGGGAATCGCCAGATAATGTTCTATCCCATTACCCTGCTGATGGTAGGCAAGCAGTAAAAAATGCTCTCCGTGTCGCTGCAGAGCGCGCAAATAACTCTTGTAGATCCAGCTTTCGCCCGTCTTGCGGTCGGTCACCTGGTACCGGACGATGGGGCCCACGTTGATCATGCTGTGTCCTGGACGTTCTGCCAGTCCCAGATCCTTACGCGGAATGGTATTGTTGATTTTTAATTTCTCGACTGTCAACTCGTAATTATCGGAATCAGCACGTAGTCTCTGGCCAACGCGTACGTCAAAGGTGTTGGCCGGTAGTTCAGGATCGAGCAGGGAGTGACTCTGAAATTGCAGCACCGAGCGACTGTCGTTGTACGAAGTCTGATAGATACTGACACCGTCGTAAGTCAACGGATGGTTGGGATAGGCGATGCCAGTATGTAGTAATTTTCCGTGCGCGTTGTATAAAGAAATGCGGGAAATGAAACTTTTGGCAATACCATTGCGGTAATGGGTGATGGTAAAATGATCGAGATGGACGATAAAAGGAAGGCGCTGTACCAGAAATCCATCACCAATCAGCTCAAACATGGCGTTCACGCTCTGTCCCACAGGAATGCTGATGATGCCACGGAAGGCGCTGTCATTGGCGGGAAGCCAATCCTTTTGGGGGATTTTCGCTAGCGGTAATGCAAAATTGCTCAGTGGCGAAATGGAGCCAAACCACTCCCGTATTTTCAGTGGTAAATTGGCGTTATATAGTGCACCGGCACAGAACATAATGATGGCAAAATGAGTAAAAATATAACCGAGGCGATAAAATCTGCCTTTCTGTGCCAGGATGACTTCCTGCCCATCCGGCCCTGCAAGGGTATGGGGGCGATATCCTCTTTCCCGCAAGATGCCTCCCCATCGCGCAAGGGAGCCACTGTCTGACGCTACACTGATTTCTGCCTGTTCCGCGCGGCTAGCCAGAAATTTCTGACTGGATAGGCGCCTGGGTAGCGCCATGTCGCGCAGCATGCTGGGCGTATTGCGGGCGAGGCAGGATGCCGTGGACAACACCAGAACAGCGACCAGGCCGATATACCAACCGCAGCGATAGACATCGTACAGATCAAGATCGGCAAAGACGCGATACCAGAACGGACCGAATTGTGCGACGTATTGATGGTAGCTCACCTGTTGCGCAAGAATGGTACCAATGATCGAGGCAATGGCGACGAAGAGCAGCAGGTGAACTGCCAGACGCATGGAAACCAGTGCCTGCCAGACAAGGCGGGCGCTGGCGCTCCAATGGCGTCGAGCGAGCGGCTCAGGAAGCGAGGGGCTGTGCTCGATCGCCATGATCGGAACCCTTCAGTAGCCAGATTTGATAGAGGCTGACGGCCATCCCGATGAGAACCACGGGACATGAGAAAATGCCGCCGAGCAAGACCAACCATACGAAATCCGGGCTTTGCTTGGTCAGGAACCAGCCGGCGAAGTCGATGAAAAATGCCAGGAAGGGAACGGCAATGAAAAAGACTTTTACTCCCTTAGGGCTTCTTGTGCGCGCAAAGATCCAGCCAGCAATCCAGAAGATCACCCCCAGGGTGGTCAAATGAATCATGCCATTCATCAGCATTGCAGAGTAGGGCATGCCCATATCGACCTTGGCCTGTTTTTTCAGCAAGTCGAAAGTGCCAATGTCCGGCATGCCAATGCTGTGACACTTTAGACACGAGGCGTTGATCAGTGGCCGCACATTCTTGTCGTAATCCGTGCGACTCTCGCCATTGGCGATCCAGTGATTGACCGCTGACAGCATCTTCGGTTTTTCTGCAGCCGGGACCCGGGCCATGGACATCATCGCTGGCAACATGGTCTGCAATTTGCTGGAGCTGCGGTTGCCATAGTAGTGGACGACCAGATCTTGCATCGAAATGCCGGGCTTGCCATCTGCACCGTGGATCACGAAGTAGGTATAGGCCTCCGCTGACAGGAGGCCAAGGCCGACCAGAAAGATGAACCCCGTATATAGCAGCTTTTCGATGAAGGGCAGATCGGGCAGGGGTTTCATTGGTAACGTCCTCAGAGGTCATATTCCTTGGGGAAGGCTATACCGGGATTTCCACGCATATTTTTGGTCAGCACGGGCAGGTCGCGATGGTCAACGCGGACGGTTTTCTGGTCCTTCAGCCATTTCGCAAAAATATCCCAGACCGGCGTTCCCTCGACCTTTTGCATAGCCGCCCAGCCAGCGACTTTGTATTTTTTGTTGGCGTGCACCAGCTTACCGCCAACACGGAGATCGGAGATTCGCTTGTTGATGGTTTCCGAGGGATCAAAGGTATATTGAATATTCCCCACCCGAATCATATCGCCACCCTGAATGTAATAGGGATCGGGATTGAAAAGGTTGTCCGCCACCTGCTCCATGACGTTCTTGAGTTCGGCTCCAGTATATTCAGTGACGGTCACTTGCGGATAGGTGATGGCGGTTTGCCCCATGACATCTTCCATGGTGATGGTTTCCCCGGGGAGCTTGGTATAGCCCCAGCGGAAGCCCGGAGAGAAAGCGGCCTCGCAATCCATTTCTTCGCGTAGCGCATTACAGATCAACTGGTCGAAAGTGCCGTTGAAATTGTCGCGACGGTAGAGCAGGCTCTCGCTGACCGCCATCGGTTCCGCCAGTTTTTTTGCATAGGGTGCGCGGACCTTGGCGATATATTCGTCCATTTCCTTGTCCGCAGGAATCATGTTCGAAAGAATAGGTAAATAATGGAAACGCCAACCTTTCAGTTTTCCCTTGCCGACATCGAGGTCAAAGCGTGCCAGAAATTTGCCATTGGTACTGGTATTGATGACAATCGTCTTGTTGACCATTACCGGCTTTGGTCCCATGATTTCATGAGTATGTCCCCCCAGAATGATATCGATCCCATGGACTTGGGAAGCCATCTTCTTGTCTACATCAGCACCGTTGTGGGAAAGTACCACTACAACGTCAGCGCGGTGTTTTTCTCGACATTCATTGACCATTTTCTGCATGTGCTCAGGATGGATGCCGAATGACCATTTTGGAATGAAGTACGCGGGATTGGCGATCGGTGTGAAGGGGAATGATTGACCGATTACTGCCACCTTTACGCCATTCACTTCGCGGATGTCATAGGGATCAAACACTAGCTCATCCCAGGGAATAGTGAAGACGTTTTGCGAAAGGAATTTTGCCTTGAGTTTATTTTTCAGTAGATACTCGACCCGCTCGGCACCATAGGTGAATTCCCAGTGGCCCACGAAATAGTCTTCTTTCAGCAAATTCTGCGCGCCGACCATATCCTCGCCGCGCGTCCATAGGCTGGTTGCCGAGCCCTGCCAGGCATCGCCGCCATCAAAGAGCAGGGTACGATCGGCACCTACCTGCTCACGGTAGCGCTTCACCAGGGTGGCAATATGGGAGTAACCGCCGATCTTCCCGTACTTGTGGGCCAAGGCATCAAAGTCCAGGCACGACAGCGCGTACCCTTCTGGAGTCCCCGCCTTGATGCCGTAGTAGTCCAGTTTGTAATTGCCCACCAGATGGGGCGTTACTCCCCATTCATGCTGCTTGCGGGTGCCGATATTGGTGCCCGGTTCGCGCCACCAGACAGGAAGCAGTTGGGCATGGGTATCGGTGATGTGGAGTAGGGTGACATTGCCGTACTTAGGGATTTCGTAGGGATCGCTTCCGCTCCCCCAACTCGAAGCTAGTGCCGAAGGCGCGAGAAAACCACTCGCTCCGGCAATGCCCATGATGGCCATAAAATCTCTGCGGCTGATATTCATCTTGCAAAACTCCTCTTCTGTATTTGGCAAAACCGCTGGCTTAGGTCAGCGAATGCGTTTTCTCAGTCCGCGTCACGCGGCGGGTGCAACCCAGCCCGGGATCTTGTGCAATTCGCGGGACATGGGTATCTGCTGAAGGGCCTTGATGACACCATTGTCGACTGCCTCCGTGACCTTTTTGTTGGCGCTGGAGTCGCCGGCGTACGCGCTGCGCTCACCATAGACGATGTAACTGTTCTGTCCGCGACCAAACACCGTCAGATTGAGGGGGCAGGCGGCAGCACTCGGCCAATAGGTGTTTAGCAACTTACTGAAATCATAGGGGTTGCAAAACACGATGGCGCGCACGTCGGAAAAATGAACGGCATCAAAGTCGGGAATCTTGAGGGTCTTCTGCTGCTCTTCGATGAGCTTGAGAATGTTGAGCTTGAGGACGATCTTGTAACCGGCAGCATGGAGATTGCCGTAGATTTCGGCCATTGTGCTGTGAATGGGGAGATCGACCTTCTCCACGTACAGTGGAGCAGCGCAGACCTGCGCTACGGAAAAAACAGTAAAGAGACCAAGTGCGGAAATAGCGGCGGTGATTCGCTTCATAGAGACTCCAAATATCGTTACATAAATATTGTAGCAATATGTATGCCGTAAGGAATGAAAGTTCGGGCGGAATCAGCGCGCAGACGGAAATCTCATAAAAATCAGACGGGTGTTGCTGCTCTGCGGGACTTGAGGAAGAGAATGGTGCCTAGCACGCGGTTGAAGGGGGCTTTGGGATGGACCGAATGGAACAATGAGGCATTGCTCAGGGAACAACGGGGCCGCCGAGGCGGACCCGACCAGATCAGGCCTTGGGGACGTAGATGTCGCACCAGCCCTTGGGATCGATTTTGCCCGCCACGGCCTTGCATTCGCCCATGGCAGTTGGGGTTGAACCGGGAATGAACAGCTTACAGTTGCTGCACATTTCCGAGCCTTTGGGTTTGTCGCGGTAGTTGACTGCCGCCTTGGCCATTTTGTCGGCGGCCATGGCGGGGCTGGTGAAGATCAGTGGGGCGACCGTAGCCGCGCCAACAAACAAGGCACTTTTACGCAACCAATCGCGGCGGTTCATTTTGGGGGTCTCCGTACTCATAGCTAGCTACTCCTGTTGTGATGGAAGCTTTCAAACTATAGCCAAGTCGACAGCAACTTGTATATCGGCGGCTAAAGATAGCGCAGCGAAAGATCCAGGCTTTGCACGTTGCGGGTGATGCTTCCCACGGAGAGATAATCGACACCAGTGGCGGCGACAGCAGCCACCGTGTCCAGGGAGATGTTGCCCGAGGCCTCGAGGGGAATCCGTCCAGCCACGCGCGCCACGGCTTCGCGCAGGGCGGGTACGGAAAAATTGTCGAGAAGCACCATGTCGGCACCGGCAGCGACTGCCTCGTCCAGTTGCTCGAGGGTCTCGACCTCGACTTCGACGCGGGTGAGCACCGGTGCCAAGGCGCGCGCGCGGGCAATGGCCGGGGCAATACCGCCGATGGCCGCCAGATGATTTTCTTTGATGAGGATGCCGTCGAAGAGTCCGAGGCGGTGGTTGTGCCCGCCACCCACACGCACCGCATATTTTTGTGCCAAACGCAGGCCGGGCAGCGTTTTCCGGGTATCTAGCAGGCGCGTCGGACTGCCCCGCAGGCGCTCTACAAAGGCGCGGGTCTGGGTTGCTGTGGCGGAAAGGAGTTGCAAAAAATTCAATGCACTACGCTCAGCACTGAGGAGGGCGGCGGCTGGGCCACGGATGCCACAGAGCGGCTGATTCGGGACAATCTCGGCCCCCTCTGGCACCTCCCAGTCGACCCGCAGATCGGCACTGAGCTGGGCGAAGACTGCCTCGACATAGGGTTGGCCACAAAGCACCCCCGCCTCCCGACTGATGATCCGCGCCTGTAATTCTTGCTGTGGATCGATGAGTGCCGCGCTCAAGTCGCCGCTGCCTAGGTCTTCCGCCAAAGCGCGCTGTACTGATTCCGTGATGTCAGCCGGAAGCATTTTCCCTCCGTGTGCTCGCTACCCATAGCCAGAGGAGACCGATGATCCCTGCCAGTAAAGAGGCCGCCAGAATTCCGACCTTGGCCTCCTCCCGCAGCTCTGCCTGGGTAAAGGCCAACTGGCTGATGAACAGTGACATGGTGAAGCCGATACCACCCAGCCAGGCAGCTCCCAACAGATGCCGCCAGGCAACACCTTGCGGGAGCTTGGCAATCCGCAGGCGCACGGCGAGCCAACTGGCAAGCGAGATGCCGACGAATTTGCCCAGCACCAAACCAAGAACGATGCCCAGGGTCACCGAGCTCCACAGCATCTCCCCGCTCACCTGAGAAAAATCGATCCCGGCATTGGCGAGGGCAAAGACGGGTAGCACCCCAAAGGTTACCCAGGGACCGATATTGTGCTCCAGGCGTTGCTGCGGGGAAATCATTTCTCGGCTCTGCTGGCGCAGTTCTTCCGCGAGCCGGCTGAGCTTGGGGTTGATCAAGGGGTCGAAGCTCTCTTCCTCGCGTAGCAGCCGGCCCAGATTCTCCTCCTGCTCGTGCAGGCAATCGCGCAGTTGCGCAGGGCTCACCTTCCCGCGTGCTGGCAGGGTCATTGCCAGCAGGATGCCAGCGACCGAAGCGTGTACGCCAGATACCAGCAAAAAATACCAAAGCAAAGTTCCCAGCAAGAGATAGGGAAGGGGACGGCGAATACCCCCCTGGTTGAGCAGCAGGAGAACGAGGAAAATCCCCCCAGATACGGCTAGCGACCATCCGTCGATATGGGAGGTATAGAATATGGCAATGACGAGCACCGCGCCCAGATCATCGGCAATGGCGAGGGCCGTCAGGAAGATGATGAGATTGCGCGGCACGCGCCAGGCCAGTAGCACCAAAATGCCAATGGCAAAGGCGATATCTGTCGCCATGGGGATACCCCAACCGGCGTGGGCTGGGCCAGAGCCATTCAGGAGGGAGTAGAGCAGGGCGGGAACTAGCATACCACCGGCAGCCGCCACGATGGGCAGGATGGCATCACTGATTTTGGCCAGTTCGCCCACCAGCAATTCACGCTTGAGCTCCAAGCCGACTACGAAGAAAAAAACCGCCATCAGTGCATCATTGACCCAGTCTTGCAGGTCATGATCGAGGCTCCAAGCGCCAAAATGCAGACTGAAATGCTGATGCCAGAAATGGTGATAGGCATCATGCAGGGCGGAATTGCTGAGGATCAAGGTCAGTACGGTGACGCCGACAAGAACTATGCCGCCGGCGGTCGCGCGGCGAAGGAATTGCTCAAAGGGCGTCAGCACCTTGCCGAAGAGGATCTCCAGGGGGTACGGACGTTCCTGGGGGAAGCTTTGAGGACGCTCAGACTGCATGGCCGAAATTCCGACACTTTTCTAGCGCAAGGCGTCCAGTCGCTGGCGTTGCTCCGCCAGTTCCTGTAGCGCAGCGCTGAGTTCCTGCACCCGCAACTCTTCCTTGGCAACTACCTCGGCGGGTGCACGTTCCCGAAAGCTCGGTTGCGCCAGACGACCTTGCACCTTTTCCCGTTCTGCCCGAAGCCGCGCTTCCTCCTTGCTCAGGCGTTGATATTCCGCATCGACATCGATGAGGCCCGCCAACGGTACATAAATTCGCAAGTCTCCGAGCAATTGCAGGGCTGCCGGCGGTACCTCTGTTCCTTGCTCCAGCCACTGCGGTTCCGTGCAACGGGCCAACTGCCGCAGCCACGGCAGCAGGTCCTGCAGACGTTTATGGTCGCTGTCCGTGCCGGCTTGCAGAAGCACCGGTAGCTCACGGCTGGGGGCGATATCCATCTCGCCACGAACCGAGCGTAGGCTCCCCACAAAACCCATCAGCCAGTCGAGATCCTGATCGGCTTGCGCATCTACCCGCTGCAGGTCCGCCTTTGGATACGGTGCCAGGGCGATCGTGTTTCCTTCCTTGCCCAGACGTTTGGCTACCCGTTGCCAGAGGGTTTCCGTCAGGAAGGGCAGGAAGGGGTGAGCCAGACGTAGAGCGGCTTCGAGGACCGCGAGCAAGGTATACCGGCTGCCACGGATTTGGGCTGCTGAAAAGCCCGATTCCGGCCGCAAGACGGTCTTGCTGAGTTCGATGTACCAGTCACAGTAGTCATTCCAGAAGAACTGGTAGAGGGCATGCGCGGCATCGGCAAAACGATACTGTTCGATGGCGTCATTGACGCTGGCCTCGGCCTCTTGCAGGCGACCGATGATCCAGCGCTCCGGTGCGAGCAACTCGCGTTCGCCCTGCAGATCGGCATCGTCGGGAACCTGCAGCAGGGCAAAACGGGTGGCGTTCCAGATCTTGTTACAGAAGTTACGATTACCTTCCACACGTTTGAGATCGAAGCGTAGATCACGCCCCTGGGTGGCGATGCTGGCAAAGCTGAAGCGCAGCGCATCGGTACCGAAGGCGGGAATACCGTCAGGAAAGTCCTTGCGCGTCGCCTTGGCAATCTTGCCGGCCATCTGCGGTTGCATCAGCCCTTGGGTGCGCTTGGCCACCAAGGCCTCGGCGTCGATGCCATCGATCAGGTCGATGGGGTCGAGGACGTTGCCCTTCGACTTGCTCATCTTTTGCCCTTCACCGTCGAGGATCAAACCATGGACATAAACCTCGCGGAAGGGTACCTGTCCAGTGAAGTGCTGGCCCATCATGATCATGCGGGCGACCCAAAAGAAGATGATGTCGAAGCCTGTCACCAGTACCGAGGTGGGATAGAATTCCTGCAGATCTGCCGTTTGCTCGGGCCAGCCGAGGGTAGTGAAGGGCCACAGGGCTGAACTGAACCAGGTATCGAGCACATCCGGATCGCGTTCCAGGGGCACTGGCATGCCATAGTGTTGGGCGGCGCTGCGCTGGGCTTCTTCGGCGCTGCGCGCGACGAAGATCTTGCCGTCCGGACCGTACCAGGCGGGGATCTGATGCCCCCACCACAGTTGCCGGGAAATGCACCAGTCTTCGATGCGCTCCATCCAGTCGAAATAGGTGCGGGACCAGTTTTCGGGTACAAAGCGGATGCGGCCGTCGCGCACTACCTCCGTCGCCACTTCGGCCAGGGGCCCGACGCGCACATACCACTGGTCCGTGAGATAGGGCTCGATGACCGCCTGGGAGCGGTCACCGCGCGGGATCATGAGGCGGTGCTCCTCGGTCTGCACCAGGCTTCCCTCTGCCTCGAGCAGGGCAAGGAGGCGTTTACGCGCGACGTAGCGGTCGAGACCACGCAGCTCGGCGGGGATTGCCGTGTTATCGATGTGACCAGTGACCACTTCGATCTCTTCCCGGATGCGGGCATCTGGCGTGAAGATGTTGAGTAGTGGCAGATGATGACGTTGGCCAACCTGATAGTCATTGAAATCGTGTGCTGGGGTGATCTTGACACAGCCGGAGCCAAACTCCGCCTCGACATAGTCGTCGGCGATGATGGGGATTTCCCGCCCGGTAATCGGCAGGCGCAGGGTCTTGCCGATCAGCTCCCGATAGCGCTCATCTTCGGGGTGCACGGCCACCGCCACATCGCCGAGCAGGGTCTCGGGACGGGTGGTGGCGACCACCAGGCTGCCGGAGCCGTTACTGAGCGAATAGCGGATGTGCCACAGTTTACCGGCCTCTTCGCTGCTGATGACTTCGAGATCGGATACCGCGGTCTGCAAGACCGGGTCCCAATTGACCAAGCGCTTGCCACGATAGATCAGCCCCTCCTCGTGTAGCCGCACAAAGACCTCGGTCACGGCATGGGAGAGTCCCTCGTCCAGGGTGAAGCGCTCCCGCGACCAGTCGCAGGAGGCGCCAAGGCGGCACATCTGTCGGCTGATGTTGCCGCCGGATTCTTCCTTCCACTGCCAGACCTTCTCCAGAAAGGCGCTGCGTCCGAGTTGATGTCGCTTCTCCCCCTGCGCCTCCAGACGGCGTTCCACTAGCATTTGGGTGGCGATGCCGGCGTGGTCGGTGCCGGGCTGCCAGAGCGTGCGCTTCCCCTGCATTCGTGCCCGGCGGATGAGGATGTCCATCAGGGTGTCCTGAAAGGCATGACCCATATGCAGGGTGCCGGTAACATTGGGCGGCGGCAGCATGATGCAGTACGGGGCGCCATCGCCGCGTGGGCGGAACACCTGCTGCTCCTCCCAGAGCTGATAACAGGCACTTTCGATGTCGGCCGGCGCAAACGGGCGGTCGAGGGAATCGCTCATGGAACTTCCTCAGGAGTCTGTGGATGGATGGGCGTCTTCGCCCAGGGTCGGGGTGAGGGCATCATCCAGCCCTTCATGCAGAACACGCTGCAAAATTTCGGGCAGTACGCCGTGAATTTCCTGTGCCACCGTCTCGCGCAGACGAATGCCCTCGAGGGCAAGGCTGCGCATGATCGCCAGACTCACCTGCTCCTTCCAAGTCTTCTGCAGATGCTGGGTAATCTTTTCTTCCAGCTCCGCCACCACCCGGCGCTCCACCTCCTGAAACAGGAGCGTCTCGAACTGACGCAGGAAGTCGCCATCGAAGAGCAATGGGTCTGGAGTTGCCGTGGGATTTTTTGCTACGCCAAGCTCGGTCTTTTCGGAGGGAGGCATTGCGGTTTTGCTGTTTACCTCGGAAGCCCCGGTAACTTCGGTGTAGTGCGCACTTCTTGCCGGGACTGGAGCAACGGCACTCAGATCGTGATTCTCCATGGCGGCAACATCGTCATGAGGAGCCGCAACCGATCCGCTGTCCGCGACGGGCGGAAGGGCCTCTGCGCTGGGGGGGACCGTCGTCTCCGGCGCCGGCTCGCCATGCATCGGATCGGCTAACTCTGCCTCCGGCTCCGGTGCCGAGCTTTCTGGGGCGGGTTCTGCGGGATAGCGGAAGGACATATGGCGAATCTTCTCGAGTGCTTTCGCCAGCTCCGTCTCCTCCATGCTCTCCGCGGGCTCGGTCTGCTGATGCTCGGCCTCGTGATCGGTGTACATTGGGGCCGATGGTTCCACGGCTAGGGACGACTTTCCCTCAGCGGGCGCCGGGCCTTCCTCCTGAGGTGTTTTTTCTGGGGAGTGCGTCCTGCGCCGCCATAGAGGCGGCGGCAGACCTTCACGGACGAGATCCTGTAATAACAATGGCTCAGTCCCCTCCGGGAGCTCTTCCTCATCCAGAACGGGCTCGCGACGATCATGTACGGTCATGGACTTTCTCCCTCATACTTCCAGTGGGAACAACTGGATATTGAATCCTGCTTGTTTGCATTGCCGATAGCGCGCGCGTGCCGCAGCGCGTTCTTCCTCAGCGCCAGGAATAAAGTCGATGAGACGCCGTGTGCTGTCAAGTACCGGCAGCTCTCGTGGCCACTCCAGGAGGACCAGGGCGCGGGCGTCGCTACGCCCGTGCTGGGGGTCGGCAAAGAGGTAGACCGGCTCATTGGCGGCCTGCCCATGGGGTAGGAAAACGCCCGCATGAAAGGTCCAGAGCAGATCGTCATAAACGCCAAGGACCTCCGCATCTGCCGCCAATACGTCCACCTTTCCCAGTACCTGCCAAGCCTTGGTGATGACCCGACAGATCGCGCGCCGACTTTCTAGCAGGGTCAGCGGAACAACGGGAAGCTGGTAGAAATTGGCGGTGCCGGTCATCGCGGCGCCTTACGCCAGCGCGCGCTGGCGCAAGAAGTGCACCAACAACGGCACCGGACGCCCGGTTGCGCCCTTGTTCTCGCCACTCTGCCAAGCCACTCCGGCAATGTCCAGGTGTGCCCAACGATAGTCTTCGGTAAAGCGCGACAGGAAACAGGCGGCGGTGATGGTACCGGCCGGGCGTCCTCCCACGTTGCTGAAGTCGGCAAAGGGGCTCTTGAGCTGCTCCTGATATTCCTCAAAGAGCGGCAACTCCCACGCGCGGTCCTGGCTGCTGCGACCGGCATGCAGCAATTCCGCGACTAGACCTTCGTGATTGCCCAGCACCGCCGCCGTCTGGTGTCCGAGAGCAATGATACAGGCCCCGGTCAGGGTGGCCATGTCGATGACGACATCGGGATGGAAGCGCTTGGCATAAGTGAGGGCATCTGCCAGGATCAGCCGCCCCTCGGCATCGGTGTTGATGATTTCAACGGTGAGCCCGGCCATGCTGCGATGGATATCACCAGGCTTGGTGGCCTGCCCGTCTGGCAGATTTTCCGATGCGGGCACGATGACCGTGATATTGAGCGGCAGTTTGAGGTCTGCAGCTGCCTGGATGGCCGCAAGGGCAGCGGCGCCACCACACATGTCGTACTTCATTTCGTCCATCTTGTCGGCAGGCTTGAGGGAAATGCCGCCGGCATCAAAAGTCAGCCCTTTGCCAACGAGGACGATGGGCGCGGCATCCTGGGCGCCACCGCGGTAGTGCAATACAATCAGCCGCGGTTCCTGACGCGAGCCTTGGGCTACCCCGAGCAGAAGATGCATGCCGAGCTCCCGCATCTCCACTGGCCCCAAAATCTCCGCCTCGATGCCGCGGCTGCTTGCCATCTCTTGCGCCTGTTCCGCGAGCCAGGTCGGGGTACAAATATTGCCCGGCTGGTTGGCCAGATCGCGCGCCCAATCACTGGCCTGGGAAATCGCATGGGCAACCGCCAGCGCCTGCTGCATTTCCCTCTCGGCCTCGGCGTCCAATTTCCCCGCGACCAGAACGCGGATGTTTTCCAGGCTGCGACGAGGATGCTTGGCCGGTTCCTTGTGCTGATCAAAGCGATACTGGGCATCGAGGATACCGCGCAGCCAGAGTTCCATTGCCGCGGCAGGACTGCGACGCGCGACGGCGACATCCCCCAGCGCGAGACACAATTCCGTCAGTTGCGCACGGGCGACCGCTTGCCCCAGGCTGCGGGCAGCCTTCTGTAATTTTCCTTCGGCAAGCTTTTCGCCGCCACCGACGCCGACCAGCAGGACGCGCTCGGCGCCAACATTAGGTACGCCATAGAGCAGCTGACATTGTCCTGGCTCCGCCGTAAAATCGCCGCTGGCGAGAAAGCGACTGAGAAAGCCGTCGCTCTGTTCATCGATTTTTTGGGCGTTTGACCCGAGCTGGCCGTTTTCGTGACAGGCAAGCACCAGGCAAGCGCAAGACTCCGATAAGGTGACGTTCTGCTGCAAAGAAATTTCCACGGTTTGCCTCCGGCGGGTATACGATTGATCAATCTCTATAGGGTACACCAGGGTAACATCCACAAGCCAACGGCAGGGCGGCAATCATGACCTTATCCAGACTACCCCTCTGGCCGGGCGAACGGATCGCTGCGCATGTTTTGCGCTCGGTACTGAGTTATTTTCTGATTGCCTGTGTCGTTGTTTTGGCTTTGCTGGCCATTGGGCAGTTGACGCAGATCCTGCAACAAGTGGCCTCCGGTCAGTTGCCACTACAAGTGGTTCTGCAGTTGCTGGGTCTGAGTATGCCTACTCTCTTGGTAACCGTTCTCCCTTTGGCGCTCTTCTTTGCTGTCTATCTGGCCTTTTCCAACCTCTATCGTCACAACGAGATGATGGCAATCCATGGCGCCGGCATCGGCTTGCAGAAATTGTTTTGGGGATTGCTGCCAAGCGTTTTTCTCCTCGTACTGCTGGAGGCGGGCCTTGCCCTATGGTGGGCGCCAGCTTCGCAGCAGCGTTTACAGGACGAGAGCGCCCGTCTGGCAGCGGCGGCAGCACAGGCTTTGATTCATCCCGGTAGTTTTGCGCATCTTCCGGACGGTCGAGTGATCTACGTTGGCCAGGGGGCCGGGGCCAAGGACCGCTATCAGGAAATCTTTATCGATCTGTCGCAAGTTGGTGCGCCGGATTATGCGACCGCCGCCTTTGGTGAAATACAAATCAACCATCACGGGGGCGTCTCGTTACTGCTGATCGATGGCCGGCGATATCTGGGACAACCCGGCCAGGCAGGCTACAAGATCTGGAGCTTTGCCCGATATCGCGTCGATTTGGCAGCGCCCCGATCGGAGGGTTCCGCAACTTCCTGGACAGCCTTGTCCTTGCCGGATCTGTTTGCGCGGCTGGGGCGCCCGGACCAACACGCCCACGCCCTGGCAGAACTCGAGTGGCGTATCTTCTGGCCATTGTTCCTGCCCATCGTGGTGCTGCTGGCTATTCCCCTTGCCTATGCCGAGCCGCGCCACCCTGGCCGGGCGGGGGGGGTCTTGCTGGGGATCCTGCTCCTGCTGGGCGCGAACAATCTCTTGGTGGCCTTGAAGGAAAATTTGATCCAGGGAAAGATTCCTCCCTTCCCGGGTCTGTTCTGGACCTGGATTCTGCTGGCGGGACTTGCCGCCTATCTGTTTTATCGGCGGCAGGCCGATTTACCCTTACTGCCAGCCTGGATGCGTGGGGTAGCATCGTGAAGCGCGCCGATGCGCTGTTGTTTCGTGGCATGTTGTTCTACAGCGGTCTGGTTCTGATCATATTGCTTGCCATGGTCTTTGTCGCACAACTGATCGCCAAGGCCTCCGGGCCTGGACATGGACATTGGAGTATCGGTCTGTTGTTCCGCTACGTGGCCCTACAGATGCCAGAGACGGCGTACACAGTCATTCCACTGGCCCTGCTCATCGGCGCGCTGATCTGGATCAGTATGCTAAACAGCCATTCCGAGATCACGGCCTTACGCATGGCCGGATGGTCTCTCGCACGTTTGCAGCGACCGCTACTGGTTGTAGGTCTGCTGGGAACAATATTGATGTTTGTCCTGGGTCAGTGGATCGTGCCGTACAGCGCTCTGTCTTCCGAACTGCTTTGGGCCAATGCCGGAACTCATAATTTTCAGGAGCTTGGTGATGGTGGCCTGTGGCTGCGCCAGGGGCGGACGCTCATCCGTATCCAACTGGTCGGTGGTAACGGAACGCAGCTGCGACAGATTCGCATCTATTATCCGCAAAGTGGAATGGTGGGTATCGACAAACAAGTGGATGCCCAGGCTGCCAGCTACCAGAATGGGCACTGGACGTTGCAGGGCGTGCGGGAATACCGTTTGGAAGAGCGGTCTGTGCAGGTTCTTAGCGTGGCACATCAGGATTGGTCCGTGCAATTGCAGCCGGAAACCCTGCGCAGTTTTGCCCATCGCACCCGCACCATGACCTTGCAGGCCCTGTGGCGCAACGACCGCGATCTGCAAGGTGGCGTGCTGGCCATGAACCGCTTTGCCCTGGCCTTCTGGCAACGAATCACCTACCCCTGGGTGGGGCTGATCATGATTCTGCTGGTGGTGCCCATGGTCGTGCGCAATCCGCGGGCGGGAGGGGCGTATTATTGGATTGCCGCTGGCCTGGCGCTGGGAATCTCGTTTCATTTCCTGACCCAGATGTCGGGCTTCATCAGCGTTGCCGGTGGCATTCCGCCGTCGCTTGCCACACTCTCACCGATGGCGCTCTACGCGGCGCTGGCCTGGTTTCTGTTCAGACGTCACGGCTGAAAGAAAGCGCGACGGCGGTACCATGCTTGCTCTGGTCACTCTTGTTGCAGCAAACTACCTTACAGTATTCCTGATCTAGGAGCCTTACTGTGAATGAGTCAGTGCTCGTCAGTGCGTTGCAGGAATTTGCTGGTTGGCGCGGTGAGTTGGCGGCATTGGTCGAACAGGTATCTGCTTTTTCGCATCGTCTTGATTTGTTACCCAGTGGAACCATGCTGCGCTTGGAAATGCTGGCGCGAGAAATTCGCGAAGAACGGGTTATTCT
>NZ_JBYCKU010000068.1:0-66971 GCF_057473545.1 Acidithiobacillus sp. TH-A67 | reverse complement strand
TTTCCCTTCCTGCGAAGAAGGTCAGCATCGCGGCGCGTCTGGGATTGACGCCAGAAACCTTCTCGCGCGTCCTCCGCCGCCTGAAAGATGCCCATGCTATCGATATGCAGGGGCAGCATATCGTGATTCTGGATCGCAAGAAGTTGTTGGCTATCAGTCTGGCGTGAGCGTAGGTACTACGTTCCTCTGAATCGCTGCCGTTGCAGAACCCGTCCGCTGGGAGGTCTCGCGGGCTGGAAGTTGCGTATGGATTTTGGCGTTCAGCGCGAAGGGTAGGGCCAAAGCGAACACTCGCCTGTTGGCGAGCAGCGCAGCAGGGTGGCCCCCGTAGTGTTCCAGTCGCTGAGCACAAAGCGATGCGCGTGGAGAGCTGGAAGATCCTCGTCGATGGCTTGATGTGTATGACCGTGGATAAGGATGCGATAGGGCGCAGAAGGACTGGCAAAGATGCCCTCGCCCCGGATCGCCATGGCGATGCCACGATCCGTTGTCTGCATCATGGTGATGGTCTTTTTTTGCAGCTCCTTTTGGCTGCGGCGTCGTAATCGACGGCCAATTCCCAGCAGGACGGCATAGGGGAGGATGCGCAAGAGACCGAGCAGGAGGGGGTTGCGGATGATCCGACGAAAGCGCAGGTAGCGATGGTCCTGGGTACAGAGCAGATCTCCATGGGTCAGGACGATCCCGCCGGGCAGCAGGGTCGGATCGGGTAACGCCGTAATCCCGAACTCCGCCAGAAGCGAGGGCGCCAGGGCAAAGTCCCGATTGCCGGTCATCACCCAGACGCGGATGCCGCTTTCCTGCACGATTTGCAGGGCCCGCAGCACGCGGTTCTGCGATTCTTCCAGCGCTTGCGCGCGGTGCACCCAGAAGTCGAAGAGATCGCCCAGAATGCAGAGATCGCTGACACCTGCCGGAATCTCCCGGCAAAAGCGCAGAAAGAGCTCGGTCAGCTCCGGTCGCTGTGGGCCGAGATGCAGGTCGGAGAGGCAGAGGAGGTCTCCCTGCCGCTGCGCGAGGGCGGCTGGCGCCGGGTGCACAGATCAGGCGATACGTTCGGCCTTTTCGATCACCACGGCTTCCTTGGGGACATCCTGGTGCATCCCGTGGTTGCCGGTGGCTACCTTGGCAATGGCGTCGACCACTTCCATCCCGGAAGTGACCTTGCCGAAGACGGCATAGCCCCAGCCGCTGCCGGAAGCGGAACGGAAGTTGAGAAAATCGTTGTCCACGAGGTTGATGAAGAACTGCGCCGTGGCCGAGTGCGGATCGTTGGTGCGTGCCATGGCCAAAGTGCCGCGCTCATTTTTCAGGCCATTTTCCGCCTCGTTCTTGATCGCATCGTGGGTATTTTTCTGCTGCATTTTCTCGGTGAAACCGCCGCCCTGAATCATGAAACCTGGGATCACGCGATGGAAGATGGTCCCATCAAAGAAACCTTCGTCGACATATTCAAGAAGTTGGCGACGGTCTTTGGGGCCTTGGCGTCATCCAGTTCGATCTGAATGTCGCCGTGATTGGTGTGCAGTACGACTTGTTCCATGATGGACTCCTGTCTGTGAGAAAATTTTGCCCAGAGTAGGGGCCTCGCCGCCGCTTGTCGAGCCTCTTGCCCGAATTCTGACTCTTCATTAGTATTTGCAACAAAGTTGCAAATATGGCGGGAGCAAGATGAAGAAGACTTCGCGGCGTCTGCGCGCGCAGGCAGGCTTTGCGGCGCTATGGGCAGTATCAGCTGCTGTTAGTGACAGCGTGCTGGCAGAGGATCTCGGCACGGTGCAAAGCACTGGGATGGCGGCGGCGCTGGCACCGGCCTTGGGAGAAAATCCGCCGGGGCATAATGCCAGTGCCTTTCGTCTGCGGCAGCAACAGATCGAGGTGCTGGCTGGTCCCGGCGGGGCGAATCCTGATGCAGCGCTGGGGTTTCTGCCCGGCGTTTCTTATAACGCGCCGGATGCCCTCAACCTTGCCAATGTGCAAAGTGCCAACAAGGGCCTGCGCGTGCGCGGTGAGACCGCTCAGCATGGTGCCGGTGATCTGCTCGCCGGCGCGCCTTTCATTGCCGGCTTTTCCGGGCCCGGACAATGGCTGGTAGACCAGGAGGATGTGCGCAGCGTGACCCTCTATGCCGGTGCGGTGCCGCCCTTTCTCTCGGCACCGGGTACGATCGCTGGGGTGGTGGACAGCGAGCTGCTCTGGCCGCAGGCGCAGAGCTCGTGGTTGCTGCGGCAAAGCGTCGGCAGCGACTGGTTTTCCCGGAGTTTTCTGCGTTGGGATAGCGGTCTCCTGCCGGGTGGCTCCAGTCTCTTCCTCTCTGGTTCTTTCACCCGTGCCGATACCTGGCGTGGCAGCGGCCTCGCTCCCGCAGGGCGCGGCAACGTGGCGCTCGCCTGGCAGCAGCCCTACGCCAGTGGCCGTCTGCGCCTCTTTTATGTGTATGACGACTACCGTAGCGACAATTACCGCCCTCTGGCCTTTGCCCAGTCCCAGGACTTGGCCCGATTCAGCGACTTGGGTTACAACGCCACGCCAGCGTCTGATCCCCGATCCGCTGAGGCCGCTTGGTACCAGGGCTACAACCGCCAATATTTTCGCGACGATGCCCTGCTGTTGCTTTGGCAGCAGAGTCTCGGGCGCCTTGGTGCGGTGCAATTGGAGCCCTACGGTATGAAAGAAACGGGCTGGTACCAGCGCGGCCTGGTACAGGGAACGCAGCCGCTCATCCAGCGCACCGACATCGATTCTTGGCGCTGGGGGCTGCGCCTGCAATGGGAGAAACGTCTCGGGCCTTGGCGCTGGCAGGCGGGGTATTGGCATGATGAAAAGATCGCGCCACATCCGGCCACCAACAGCGCCCTGTATGTGCCGATCGTTGGCGGCGGCCTGCAGTTTTTGCGCTGGTCCCTGCTCAGTGCCCCCACTCGCGCGGAGCGCTATGACAGTCTCTTTGCCGAACAATCCTGGCAGTCCGGTGCCCTGGCGCTGACGATGGGCGGGCGGTATCTCTGGGATCGACTGCCGGGTTTGCAGGCCTATGCCACAGCCGAGATCAGCACCGACTCTCTCAACCAGGCATTGGCGCAGGCACAGCCCGTTACTGCGCTCTCCGTGACCGGCCACACCCTGGGCGCTTTTCTGCCCTACTTGGGTTTCCGTTGGCTGCTCAGTGAGCATTGGCTCTTGCGCGCCAGCGCCGGTAGCAATGTGGCCTCCCCCGGCTATGACCTCTGGCCTGCCTATCAGGCCAATGTGGCCGCGTTTCAAAAGGCGGGTCTGTCGATTCAGTCTTTATGGCACGCCCAGCGCCTGCAGCGCGCGGACCAGGGGGATTTGGCACTGCGCTGGGCCAACGACTCTGGCTTTCTCGAACTTCTGGGGTATTACGGTACCTTTCGCAACAAGTCGGTGGCCGTATTCGATCCGCTGTCGCAATTGGTCTATCCGCAAAATGTGGGCGATGGCCGCAGCTTCGGAGCCAGCATCAGCGCCGAGTTGCGCATGGCACCGCACTGGCAGATTGCTGGCAACGGCAACTACATCCGCAGCGTGTTCAGTCGCGATTTCCAGTCGCTGGGCGGCCAGACCCTCGTGGTTTCCGGCTTGCAGACCCCGGATACGCCCCTGTGGACTGGCAATCTTCTGCTGCGGTATGAAGATGACGCTTGGCGTGCTAGTGTGGTCGGACGCTATCTAGGACAACGCTGGGCCGACAGCCTGCACACAGAACCCATTTCCGCCTACTTTCTGGCGGATCTCAACGCCGGCTACCGCTGGCGTTGGAACCGGCAGGAACTGGACCTGGATATCTGGCTCTACAATCTCTTTGACCGCCGAGCCATCGGCTTCGTCAACACCGGTGGCTTGACAGTAGATACTGGGGCAAACTTTTACCCTCTGTCAGCGCGTACCCTCGCTTTGACCTTCACCTGGCGCTATCACTGAGGCCGCGTCCGCCTTTTTCCGGCGCCGGAGAAATCCATAGACCGGGCAGTAACCGGTCGCCGCAGTAGCAATCAGGAGCAGGCCGGAGAAGGTCCATTCCTTATAGGGAAAGGGATTCATGAAGTAGATGGCGACAAGGATGGCGCCAAAATACAGGCGCAGCCAGCGCTCTATGGGCAGCATGTTCGGTCGGATCCCCATGGCGATTCCTCCAAATCGGATGCCAAGGTCTTTACTGTAGGCCTTTCTTCAGCGGGATGCAATGATTCGGCTGTGCTACTGCTTCTGGCGGTAGTGCAGATTTTGCCGTAAGAGACAAGGTCCTTGAGGCTCCACATCAAGACCAGAGACTTGTGATATTTTTTAGCCTTCTTCGCGAGACGTTTATCAAATATCTCCTCAAGGGAAGCATGATAGTCGTGATGTTTTATTCTTGAGAGCTTGCCGCTGCCACGGCTGATGAGCTGCCTTCCTGGCGCACGAAGATCGGGACGAGTCCAGGAACAGAAAGACTACGTTTGTTAGATGATTTGCCTGGCTTGGTCACAATCTATTGAGTCTTGTGGTGTATCTGCAATAGAATGTCGGCACGGTATGACAAGTGGGCGCCGCGGTCTGCATGGAGATGCGCGCGGTGATAGCTCGGATGCCGGTGTTTGTGCTTGATTTTTTTGCTCGTTATTCCACCCGAAATGAGGAGACCGTTATGAGCAAGCTGACCACCACGTTGAAAGTTGCAGCCCTGATCCTGCCTTTGGGTCTGGCTGGCTGTGCCACCAACTCCGACCTCGCCAAGGTTGCTTCCAAGGCTGACGCTGCGCAGTCTACCGCCAACGAGGCGCTCGCTAAGGCCAATGCGGCGCAGAACACCGCCAATGACGCTCTGAGCAAGGCCAATGCTGCGCAGAGCACCGCTGACCAGGCGATGAGCACGGCCAATGCTGCCAACCAGAAGGCTGAAGAGGCCAACGAGAAGGTTGAGCGGATGTTCAAGAAGGCGATGATGAAGTAAGTTTTACCGGTTCGGTAAACTGAGAGGCCCCGCTTCGGCGGGGCTTTTTGTTCAGTCTGTATCGGTTGTCGGGTCACGAACCGCTATGAGTGTTGGCACTCCATCTGCTTCGCGAAAAACCTGCAGCGCCTTCACCCAAGATATCTGCATCCCCGTCGGAATTTGTTCCTGTAGCCATCGACGGAAAGCCTGTTCTTGTTCGCGCGTATCCGGGTTTTCGTGTAAGGGTGGGAACACCTGCAAAAAATAAGAACCGTCGCGCTTCCCCCAAAGCCAAGGCTGGTCAACGACCTGCACGACCGTGCCCGGCGCGACCTGCGCAAACAACGCCTCGATGTCGTTCGGCATCAGGCGAATACAACCATGACTGACCCGCATCCCCACCCCATAGGGCTTGTTGGTACCATGGAGCAGGTATCCTTTCCAGCCAAGACGCAACGCAAATTGTCCCAACGGATTGTCAGGGCCCGGGCCGACAACGGCGGGTAAAGGATCGCCGTTTTTTGCGTGTTCGGCGCGAATGCTGGCCGGAGGTGTCCAGCTTGGATCGCGGATTTTGGCGGTAATCGTTGTCGTGCCAGTGGGAGTGTTCCAACCCTCCCGACCAATGCCAATGGGGAAGGTGTCTACGGTATTGCCGTGCGGCGGGTAGTAGAACAGGCGCATGGCTGGCAGGTTGATGACGATGCCCCGGCGCGGTGTTGCGGGCAGGATGTATTCGCTGGGAAGCAGGATCTGCGTTCCCGCCTTAGGCAGCCAAGGATCGACGCCTGGGTTGGCGGCACGCAGGGCATCGTAACCAATGTCCTGTTGTCGGGCGATATCGACCAAGGTATCTTCATGACGTGCGCTGAGATAGCGGATTTCTCCCACCACATTGTTATTGCCCTGCGGCAAGGGATAGGTAGTCGCAGAGGCGGTGCCGATACCACAGAAAAACGAGAGTAGGAGAACAGCGGCCAAACGCATTGGAGAAACCTGAAGCAATGGAAACCGCCTGAGTCTGCCAGACTGCTTGGGGTGGTCAAGTATTCCAGGTGCCCTGCCGATAAAAGAGATCCATGACCAGACTGAAGCGCTGGAGCTCTGGTCCACTCCCGCCGGTCATGAGCTCAGCGTGGGCAAAAGCACCCAGCATGGGACAGTTGGGGAAATGCTCATGCCATAAGCTCAGCTCGTTTTTCGCTTGTAAGGAAAAAACCATCGCGCGGGAAGAGGAGTAGCTGAGCCAGGCGAAGTTCGGCACCCCGCGCGGCTTGACTGCCTCCAGAATTACCCGGGTGTCCCGTAGGGCCGCATCCGGATTACGCCAGGCAAGAAAGACCTGACTGTTCGCCCGCAGGGGGCGCTCCAGCCACAGGCCGCTGCGATTGCTGTCGGTTGCGACAATGTGCAGGTAGCGAATGCGTGATTGCGCATCGCGTTCAGCTACCAGCAGTTGGTCGAGGGGCAGCCTGCGTGCTTCTCGCAAGGCAAAGGGGATGCTGCGCGCAAGGAGAGGCAAAGCTGAATATCGTTCCAGCTGCAAGAGTAACGCACCCTCTTGCCGAAAATATGGGAAGAGAGTTGTCAGCGGGCTGATGCCGGAAGAGATCTCCTGCTGATGTTGCAATGGACCCAACAATGCCGTGCGCAGTAGATGCCGGCGCTGAGGATATTGCCAGAACCAGGAAAGTTTGCTGGTGACCACTCCCATCGACGCGCTTTCTTCTGCGGGCAATTCTCCCGCATCCAAGTCTTGTGGGCTAGCCCAGAGCAGCGTGTTGGCACCGTGTGCACCGAGTCCAAGTGGGGAAGAGAACAGCAATACCGCACAGGCCGCCTGTCCCAGTGCGCTGCCGTGGTCACTAATGACTCCGGGGAAGGAAGCGGCGCGAATTTGCAGACAGGAGAGACGTCTTGCAAGACGCTGCAAGGCCGCGCGTGGTTGCGGCAGATGGCTCGGGCTGAAGGCAATGAGGGCCCCGCTGACCGGCCCCGCAAGCTTCGCGAGAGCCATGGCGACGGCATCATCGAGCAGGGCCTCTGCCCCTTTGCTACCCGTCGCAAACCCGGAAGAGACGACCCTCTCAGCCAAGATTTTTGTTGGGCCAGACGCAGCAGTCGTGCAAGGCGCAGACGCCGCAGCGCGGCTTGCGTGCAGTACAGGTGTAGCGGCCGTGCAGGATCAGCAGGTGATGGGCATCAAGCAGAAATTCTCTGGGCACTACCTGCATCAAGCGGTCTTCAACGGCACGCGGGGTTTTGCCTGGGGCAATGCCGGTGCGATTGGCCACCCGAAAAATATGCGTGTCGACGGCAATGGTGGGTTCCGCAAAGACCGTGTTGAGAACGACATTGGCGGTTTTTCGTCCAACGCCGGGCAAAGACTCCAACGCCTTACGGTCGCGCGGAACCTCTCCTTGATATTGGCGTAGGATGATTCCGGCCAAGGCGTGAACATTCCGTGCCTTGGTGTTGAAGAGTCCGAGGTGCCGTATGTATTCTCGAATTTTTTCTTCGCCCAAATCCCACAACCCCTGCGCATCGGGCGCAGCGGCGAAGAGACTGGCAGTGCAGAGATTGACCGCCTTGTCGGTACTCTGCGCCGACAAAACTACAGCAACCAGGAGTTGAAACGGGGAAGAGTAGTGCAGCTCCGTGCGCGGCTCTGGAATTGCCGCCCGCAGGGCGGCAAAACACTTTGCTATGGTTTTCGGGTCCATCACGAATCCCGCTGGCGCGGGACGCAGATTGTCAGACGTGGCGGTAACGACCGATTTCCGGTGCTTCTGGACGAGGATGCTCGGCACTGACGGCGTCCGCTTCCTTGACCCACTCGTGGTGCTTCTGCTCCAGCGCGTGCAGGGCGTCGTGGTCCATCTTGGGGAAGATGGCGCCCTTGATGAACTCGCCTAGGTCGAGCAAACGGGTCGCAATGGCGTAGCCATGCAGATGAAAATCATGGTCGGCATGCGTCCCGAAGTGGAAATGTTCCCCGGTGAAAAGAACGCCTTTGCTGGCTTTCAGATCGGCGTCGTTGAGGACGTAATTCTTGGCCCACTCGTACCAATGTTCAAAATATTTCTCCTGCGCTTCCAGACTCCAATCGTGTGCTTCAAAAAAGGCATAGACAGAAACGCGGTTGGCTTTGCCAGAGAACGGAAAGTGACCTGCCATGGACTGTGCTCCTATGTGCGGAAAAACTGAGTGATTATAGAACGGTTACCGCTTTTGCGGATAGTCAGGGATTTTTTAGAGGGAATAATGATCTCCAATGACCGGGCAGTGGTAGCGCAGATTGCGCTCGCGCAATACCTTAGCGATCCCCTCGCGGCCGTTGTCTTCGCCATGCACTAGAAAGGTATTTGCCGGGCGTTGCTCGGCCCCATACCACTGCAGGAGTTCGTCGTGGTCGGCATGGGCAGAGAAGCCGCCAATCGTATGCACTTTGGCGCGTACCAGGATTTCCTCGCCGAAGATCCGCACGGTCTTGGCGCCATCGATGATCCGTCGGGCCAAGGTCCCCTGTGCCGCATAGCCAACAAAGATGACACTGCTGTCGGCGCGCCAGAGATTGTGTTTGAGGTGATGGGTAACGCGGCCACCACTCGCCATGCCGGAGCCCGCCATGATTACCGCTCCACCCTTGATCTGGTTGATCTGCATCGATTCCGCCGTCTCCCGGGTGAAGTGCAGATTGGGCAGCGCGAAGGGATCGACACCGCTCTGAAAGATCTTCCCGGTCGTGGTATTGAAACATTCGGGATGGCGACGAAAGATTTCGGTAGCGGAGATGGCCATGGGCGAGTCGAGAAATACGGGTAGTTGTTTGGGCAGTTCGCCAGCCTCGATCATCTCGCGCAGAAAATAGAGCAGGTCCTGGGCACGTTCGAGGGCGAAGGTAGGAATGATGGCGTTACCGCCGCGCTCTAGAGTATCGAGGATGGCGTCACGAAGCTCGCCGATGGAGGGCTGCATAGCCTTGTGTAAGCGATCGCCATAGGTGCATTCCATCACCAGGATATCTACCTCGGGCGCCGGGCTCGGGCTGCGAATGATGGGTTTGCCCGCATTGCCAAGGTCACCGGAAAAGACAAAACGTTGGCGTTTGCCGCCTTCCACGGCCTCGATATGCACCCACGCCGAGCCGAGGATGTGGCCGGCATCGCCAAAACGTACGGTAATGTCCGGACACAAGTCGATGGGCTCGTCATATTTCGCCAGACGGCCGAAGTGGTCCATGGCGTCCAGTACATCCTGCACTTCATAGAGGGGCTCCTGCAGCTCGTCACCATGTCGCGAGGCGTGTCGATTGGCCCGTTTCGCCTCCTCGGCGGCGAGCCCAGCGGAGTCGAGCATCACCAGACGCGCCAGGTCACGCGTGGCCGTAGTACAGAGAATTTCGCCACGAAAGCCACGTTTGACGAGCAAAGGAATGCGCCCGCAGTGGTCCAGGTGCGCATGGGTCAGCAAGAGATAATCGATGTCCTTGGGCGAGAAACCGAAATCGGCGGCATTTTCCTTGGCAATGTCTCCTTCCCCCTGAAAAATCCCGCAATCCACCAGGATCTGGCGCTCACCAATCCGCAGATGGTGACAGGAACCGGTGACACCGCCCGCCGCTCCATGAAAGGAAATTTCCATGATCAGTTCTCCGTTGTCGTGTGCTCTGATCATGCGCCGAGTAGCAGTTTTCTGTAAAGCGCTATATATTCCCGCGCCGCCCGTTGCCAGCCATAGTCGCCCTGCATGCCGCGGCGTTGCAGTTCCTGCCAGTGTTCGCGGTGCTGAAAGTGGCGCAGGGCGCGGTGGATGGCATCGCGCAGGCCATCAATCGCGGCGGGCGCGAAGGCAAAGCCGTTCCCAGCTCGTACATTCTGATCGACATCGACCACGGTATCAGCGAGTCCTCCTGTTGCATGGACGATGGGTGGGCTGCCGTAGCGCAGGCTGAACATCTGGTTCAGACCACAGGGCTCGAAACGCGAGGGCATGAGAAAGGCATCGATGCCTGCCTCGATGCGGTGGGCAAGACTCTCATCAAAACCAATATGCACTGCCATTTGCCCAGGATGCAAATGCGCAAGCTGCCGCGCCTGATCCTGGTAGTTCGCCTCACCAGTGCCCAGCAGTATTAGCTGGATGCGTTCGCGCAGTAATTCTGGAGCCAGTTGCAGAACGAGATCGATCCCCTTCTGTTCGACGAATCGGCTGATCAGCCCCAATACCAACACGTCGGGATCGGGATATAGTCCGAGCAAGCTTTGCAGAGCACTTTTACAGCGCGCCTTGCCCGCGAGATCATGTTCGTCGTAATGGGCGACCAGATAGGGATCGCCGCGCGGGTTCCAACGCGTGTCGTCGATCCCATTGAGGATACCAGTCAGATCGGCGTGACGCGTCCGCAAGAGCCCGTCCAGCCCCATACCGAAGGCTTCGGTCTGGATTTCCTGGGCATAGCGCGGACTAACGGTGCTGAGGGCGTCGGCATAGACCAGCCCGGCCTTCAGGAAGGAAAAACTGCCATACAGCTCAGTACCGCTGGGATGAAAATCTGCAACGGGCAGATGCAGAAACGCGAGTAGCTCCGGTGAAAAGCGCCCCTGGTAGGCCAGGTTGTGAATGCTGAGCAGGGTGGCGGGGCGTGGCGCGCCGATACGACCTTCCAGGTCGAGGAGATAGGGCGCCAGTCCTGCCTGCCAGTCATGGGCGTGCAACAGATCCATTCGTCCGGGCAGGAAGGGAATCCGCCCTTGGGCCAGTTCCACCCCCATCCGGTTGAGATAGGCGTAGCGCTGGGCGTTGTCCGGCCAGTCCTGGCCAAAGGGATCCTGGTAGATTCCGCCACGCTCGTAGAAACCGGGTTCGCGCAGGAAGAGGGTGTGTGGCTCGGCGGGTAAGCACCAGAGCTCTCCCTGGCGGCCGGTATACGGCGGAGTGAAGCTGCCCAGATAATGGAGATATTGCAATTCCGGTTTGCCATAGTACGGTTGCAAGACCCAGGTCTCGATTCCTTCCGCTCGCAGTTGTCCGGGAAGGGCACCGATGACGTCGCCGAGCCCCCCGGTTTTTGCGTAGGGGGCCATTTCTGAGGCGAGAAAAAGAACGCGCACACTGCACTCCTCAACCGGCAAAATCTGTGATGAAAATACCACTACCCGATATCTGCGCCAATTTTGAAAGTTCTTCCGGCCTGCCGTAGTATGCCGAAGGCTGATACTCGAAAGCGGAGAAGAAGGAAATGGAAGTCTGTGAGCGCTTCAAGGAATTTCGCGACCGAAATCGTTGCGTGGTCTATTTCCCTAACACCCACAACGACGAGGAGCCAGAGGCGTACAGCAGCTTTCTGGCGATGATGCGGGTGCAGATGGGGATCATGATCCTTGCCCCAGATCGCGAAGAGCGCTTCGAACCCGTCTACCGCGATGCCCTCAAGTACCACTTGCAAACCATTCGCCATAGCCGTCTGTTCACCAGCTATGTGCCGATCAAGACGCGCGTCTACTTCGTGGAGACCATCGCCGTGCGTGATGCCTTCTATGCCTGTGCCGATTTTTGTGTGCCGGGCGGTACGCTGAGTGGTGGGCCTGTAGACCTGGAAAGCCCGATCCGCGCCGGCTGCCCCATCCTCTTCGGACCGAAGATGGCGGATACCGCCGAGCGGCGGGGCCTGCTGGAGGCCGGCGGTGCACGCTATGCAGCCAGTAGCGAAGAGATTGCCGAGCAGGCACGGGACTGGCTCAAAGACCCGGCCAGCGCGAAAGAGGCTGCTGACAAGGCAAAGGCCTGGTGGCAGGCGCAGGGACGCAGCCTGTAGCTGTTAGCGAGTCGGGTTACCGTCTATGTGAAACGGGTAGAGTGATTCGTAAAAATTATCCATAGCTGCACCTTGGGTGTCGTAGCCCGTCACCTGAATGCGACCGTCGACAATGGCCATGTAGACATGACAGGCTCGCGCCTGCCGGTTTTCGGGTGCCTTACCCAGCACAAAGGCTGGTGCCTTTGCGCCGCAGGCGGGGGCCACTGCCGCCTGGTTCCACTCGCTAAGAAGGGCCAGAGCCCAGCGCTGCGCACTGCTCCCTACCCAGAGCGCGCGGTGCTTTGCCCATGCCGACTGGAGCTCGCTGCGGATGGCTGGATCGTTTTCCAGATCCATTTGATGCTGATGCAGAAAATCAATGGAATTCAGGGCGATGCTGAGGTTGTTGCGGACGCTGCCTTGCGCCTGGATGACCTGCCAGCTGAGGACTGCCGCAAAGAGCCCATACAGCCCAATGACGGAAAACAGGAGGATGGCAAAACGGCGCCGCGAAGCCGGGCTTGGTGTCATCAGGAAGAGCGCCGGGAATCAGCTTGCTTGGCCGTTTTCTGGGCGGCGCGCCGCTCGGCCAGAGTGCCGATCTCATAATGGATCATCAGGTGATTTTCCTTGGCGAAATGCAGTATTTCCTTGTACGCTTCGGGGCGTAATTGCTCCAACGCCTCATCCATGATGATCGCCGCATTGCCGTTGATGGTAGCCGGTTCGATCATCGGCAGGTAGTGGATCTTGTGGTCGCTACCAAAGTGGGCCAGTCCTACCCCCTCGATGAGCATCTCTGCCCAGGCCGAGGGGCGGAACTTGCCGCCTTTGTCAGTGACACCCTCAATGATGATCATGACGCCCCCTTTCTCTTCAGCGCGCCATAGCATAACCCAAGAGGCGCCAGAGCGGAAAAGGCGGTGAGCGTGACCGGTGCAGCGTGAGTCAATCCGCTGTGCTCATGCTTTGGCATTGTTCCTGCAGATAGCGATTGAAGGCAGAGCCGACCTCGGGATGGCGTAGCGCAAAATTGATGGTGGCCTGCAGATAACCCAATTTATCGCCACAGTCGAAGCGGTGTCCCTGAAAGCGATAAGCTAGAACCTGACGCTCGCGCAGCAGTTTGGCGATGGCATCGGTGAGTTGGATCTCGCCGCCAGCGCCGGTACTGACATTCTCCAGAAAATGGAAGATTCGCGCCGGGAGGATGTAGCGCCCCACTACCCCCAGATTGGATGGCGCTTCCTCGGGCTTGGGCTTTTCCACGATGCGGCTGACTTGGTAGATCTGCTCGTCCCAGGCGCGCGCCTCGACGACACCATAACGGACGCTGTGCTCGTAGGGAATCTCCTCGACGCCCAGAATCCCCGCCTGGTAGCGATGATATTGGTCCACCATTTGCGCCAGTACTGGCTCGTCGGCCAGCATCAGGTCATCGGCCAGAAGGACGGCAAAGGGCTCGTCGCCCACCACCGGGCGCGCCATGGAAACCGCATGACCCAGCCCCAGGGGGTAGGGTTGGCGCAGGTGAATGACGCTGACGTTGCTGGGAACAATGGCGCGAACCTGCTCCAGCAGGGCGTTCTTTCCCTTTTTTTCGAGTTCGGCCTCGAGTTCGTAGGATACGTCAAAGTGGTCGGCGATCGCCCGCTTGCCGCGTCCGGTGATGAAAATCATCTGATCACAACCGGCCGCGATCGCCTCCTCGACAGCGTATTGAATAAGGGGCTTGTCGACTATCGGCAGCATCTCTTTCGGGCTGGCCTTGGTCGCCGGCAAAAATCGGGTACCGAGGCCGGCTACGGGAAAGACTGCTTTGCGCACACGATCCATATTCACTCCATTGGGGCTATAAAATTATCGCTGTTCCGTATGATCCGCTCGCAGCGGTTTATCGCGCACTGCCCGGCCACTACCGAGGCCACCGGCCATGGCAAAGCGCAGCGCTTGCTGCGGGCTGAGATCGGGTAGCGGGATGATCTTGCTACGTGGCACCACACAGGTAAAGCCGCCCACACCGTAGCTCATGGGAATGAATACGGCGACACAGTCCTCGTCGGCGACAGTCGGTAACTCGGTGAGATGATCCCGGGTAATCAGTCCTACGACATAGCCCAGGTCGCCACCTTGGCGTAGCAAAACGGCGCTGCGAAAGCCTTTCTCTTTGCCGCCAAAGAGCAATTCCACGGTTTCCTGGATGGTGCTGTAGATGCTGTGCAAGACCGGGATTCGCTCGAGCACGGCGTTGAGACGCTCGAAAATCCAGGCGGTGAGGACGTGTGATGCCAGAAAGCCCACCGCAAAAATGCAGAGTAGCGTCAGAACAATACCCAGGCCCGGGATATCGGTACCAAAGATGGCATGGATCGGGGCGGCAAAGATACTGTCGACCCAGCTTCCAACCATCAGGACGACATAGATGGTCAGGCCAATTGGCAGGGAGATCAGTAGGCCTTGGATAAACCAGCGGCGTGGATGCCAGCGCCGCTGGATGGTTACCCTGGGGTTTGGCATTGGCAACATGACGTTTCGCAGATCCCGTAAGTCCGTAAGTCGATGTGGGTAAAGTATACGCGCTACTGCAGGGGAAGATCATCAGCGCAGCGTGGGGCAGAACTCCGTTTCCCCATCGTCTTTGAAGTCTTCTGTCCGCAACTGATGTTTGCGCATTAATTTGTACAGGTCCGTGCGATGCCGCCCGGCAATACGGGCGGCGCGCGAGATGTTGCCATCCGTGCTGCGCAGCAGCCGTTGCAGATAGTCGCGCTCGAACTCGGCCTTGGCTTCCTGCAATTGGGCAAATGCGGGGGTACTCGTCCCCCGGCCCGAGTTGGGTATGGCGCTGGCCGGAATCCAGTTCTCGTTGCTCAAGGCGACGGCTTGGGTCACGACGTTTTCCAGTTCACGCACATTGCCCGGCCAGGCCCGTTGCAGAAGTTTATCGACCGCTTCGGAAGCAAAACCCTGAATTTCCCGGTGTAGACGAGAGGCTTCGCGGTCGAGAAAGTGCTGCGCCAGCAGCAGGATATCCTCGGGGCGCTCGGCAAGGCTCGGAACCCGCAGGGGAATCACATGCAGTCGATAATAGAGGTCCTCACGAAAGCGACCAGCACTCAGAAGTGCGTGAATATCCTGGTGCGTGGCACTGATGACGCGGATATCTACCGGGAACTCCTCGCGTCCACCGACGGGCCGCACCCGACCCTCCTGCAATACCCGCAGCAGCTTGACCTGCAAAGGAAGAGGAAGATCGGCCACCTCATCGAGGAAGAGGGTGCCGCCATGCGCGCTGCGAATCAGTCCGGGGTGGTCGGCTGTGGCCCCGGTAAAGGATCCCTTTACATGGCCAAATAGCTCGCTCTCGGCGACATCGGCCGGAATGGCACCGCAGTTGATCGCCAAAAATGGCCCAGTACGCCGCGGGCTGGCGCTATGGATCGCGCGGGCAACCCGTTCCTTGCCGGCGCCGCTTTCGCCCGACAAAAACACGCTCGCCTGGGTGCCGGCGACCCGGGTTACATCGTCCATCAGCTCCTGCATGGCCCGGCTGCGGTACAGCAGGGACTGGTTGGCCTGCTGGCGGATGGCGGCACGCAAACGACGACTTTCCTGTTTGTCTTGCCATTGCTCCAGGGCCGCCTGCATCTGTTCTTGCAATTCTTCGTAGCGAAACGGTTTGGCTAGATAGGCAAAGGCATTGCCGCGCATGGCAGCGACGGCATTGGGAATGCTGCCATGGGCGGTGAGAAGGAGGACGGGCAGATCCGGCTCGCATTCCTGCACCCACTCGAGGAGTTCCATGCCGTCGATTTCCGGCATGCGCAGGTCGCTGATCAATAAATCCGGCAGCCTTTTATCCAGTTGCTTCTGCAGATCCGCTGGATGGTCAAAAGTGACGACCTGATGCCCCTCACTTTCCAGCCACAAACCCAGAACCCGCAGGAAATCGGGATCGTCATCGACTACGTAAATGGTTGCTGGTTCGGGCTCATTCCTCATTTTGCTCTCTTCTCCAGACTCTTCTGGGCCTCTGCCTGTAACAATGAATTGAGTTGCGCGAGTTTGGCCTTTTGCTCGGCGTTTTCGGCGCTCAGTCGCGCAATTTGGACGTTTAGCGCAGAGCTGTTCTCGGCCGCGCATTTGCCCGAGCTTTCCGGGCGCGCGGCAAGCTGCAACCAAGAGGCAGTCAATCTACGCCAACCGTCGACTTGTTGTTCCAACTCCGGATTTTGTGCGGCCATATGCAGCTCCGAATGGGCCGCCGCTACGCTCGTGCGGCTGAGTGGTTGCTGGCGCAGGTAATGCTGCGCCAACGCTAGGTGAATCTGGGCACAAGCGAGGGAATCGGCGGCACCACAATGAGCGAGTGCGCTGAGGAGACCGCGTTCGCTGTTGCTCGTCAGGGGAGGGCTCGGAAAGGTCGGTGGCGGCAGGCGCTGGGCGCAAGCGCTCAACAGGAGAGACAGACCCAGAGACAACAGGAGCAGTCGGGACTTAGGCATGAGCATCTCCATAAGGTAACCAGAATTCCGCGAGGAGTCCGGGGCGTGCGTTGCGTAAGGATATCTTGCCACCCTGCGCTTCCACCAGCTCTCGGGTGATGGCCAGCCCCAGACCCGTCCCTTTGCTCAATACCCCTTTCTCCTGTACCTGAAAAAATTCCTCGAATACCTTCTCCAGCAATGCTTCGGGGATTCCCTTGCCGTAATCGCGCACGCAAAAGTCTACGCCCTGCGCGCCTTCCGCAACCGCAATCTCGATGCGGCTCTCTGCTGGGGCATATTTGTGGGCGTTGGTCACCAGATTGCTCAGAATCTGTAGCAGACGCTGTGGGTCAGCGCGAACCCTTCTGGATGTCTGGACGCTGCATTGTAGCTTTTGCCCCTTTTGTTCGAGCAGGCTACGAAAACGCAGTTCCAGTTCCCGCAGCAACGAGGCCGGTTCGACAGGCTCCAGATGGTAATCGAGACTGCGGGCGCGCAGGGCATGTAAATCCAGCATTTCCTGAATGGCGAGGAAGAGTTCGTGCACCTGCCGGTTGATGATCTCGAGAATTTCCCGTTGCCGCGCATCCAGTGCACCAAAACGTTCGCTCAGGAGCAGCTCTGCTCCCGAGCGAGCCGATGCCAGAGGGGTCTTCAGCTCGTGAGAAATCTGGCTGAGAAAGAGATGGCGCAATTTTTCTTCTTCTGCCAGACGCTCCTGCATCAGGGAAATGCTCTTCGCGACGGCGCGTAACTCAGGTGGGCCAGCCTCGGCAACCAACGCACTTCTGCCCGCCGCCATGTCTTCCAGGGCGGCGAGAATCCCGTGTAATGGACGGGAGAGGCTGACCTGTACCCGCCAGCTCACCAAAATGGCCAGCAATGCACTCAGAAGGACCAAAGCCAAAATGAGCCAGGTGGCATGCTGACGAGCTCTGGCCGCCCGATCCGCTTCCTGCTGAAAAAGTTGTTGCAGGTCGCTACTCAGTTTTTTCAGACGCGCATCGAGCAGTACCTGCGCGGCATGTAGCTGATTGGCATCAGCCTGGCTGAATGCCTGCAATTGCGTTTGCAAGCCATGTAAATCTGCTGCGATTTGCGGGTATGCTGCCAATTTTGGCAACAGCTCTGCCAGCTGATCTTGCTCCTGTTGTAGCAGTTGGGCGCTGGTCTCGCGGTAGCCCTGCTGCGGTAAAACTGCTGCCAAGCGTTCGTAGAATTCCGCCTGTTGCTGCAGGGCGCTGATACGCAACGCGTCACGCTGTAGCGGAATGGCAACCCGAAGCAGGGTGTCGCTGCTATCCTGGAGGGTCTGCACGGCGCGCAGGGCGAGGGCGCTGATGGCAGTCACAGTGATGACGGTAGCCAGGGCAAAGCCCAGTACCCGTCGCAGCAGGGACGCGCGCGGCGGAGCAGACCCTGTGTCGGTGGACGACAAATGAGGTTGAGACGGACCGGCAACCCTGGATGCTCGTAACTTCTGCATGTTTGACAGTCTACCCATTCGCGGGCTTTCCGCCACTGTAGTCTTTTGACTACGGCAGACGCCGTCAGCACATCGCCAATCTGTTGATTTTCCCTCTCCATGATATTGGCATGGGCATTGCATTAGTATAACTGCATATTCTAATTCGTCTCAGGAGATCTTCTATGCGCCTTTTCTGTTTGGAGAAAACCGGTTTTGCCAACCGCTACGCCGTCGTTAGCGAAGAAGACCTATTGCTGCTCGACTTTCAGAGCGACACCCTGGAAGAGGATCTCGACCGGGTCCTGGAATATCTGCCTGAGCCGCGCCGTGTGTGGCTGTTGCAAACGCGGCCGGACGCCGCCCTGAGTGCGGCGCGGGAGCGTCTGCAGTGCCTGCTGCCCGATGCAGAAAGTTTGGGTCCGGGGTATGACCTTACGGCGCTGACGCCGTGGCGCTTCTCCGGTCATCTGCTCAATATTTTGCCCATGGGTAATGAGCATTGGGCCTTTGCGCTGGCTGACTGGCTGTTTTTGGGAGCCGTACGCGATGAGCGCGGACGCTGGTGCGGAGATGATCTGGGACGCAAGATCCTCACGCGACAAGGCGCACTGCGGCGTCGCCTGTGGGCGTTTCCAGCAACGGCAGAGAAGGTGGTTGATCTAGCCGCGCTGCGTGCCTTGCGGGCTGCCTGAGCTGCGTGCGGCATCCTGCAGGAGCTTCTGCGCCGCGGTCTGCAGGCTGGCATCGATCTCGCTACCACCCAACATGCGGGCGATTTCATCGCCTCGCTCGGCGCTTTGCAGTCGGCGCAAACGACTTTCGGTCTGCCCGTCGGCAACGGACTTTTCCACATGGAGGTGCTGGTGCCCGTGCGCCGCTACCTGGGGCAGGTGGGTGACGCAGAGGACCTGATGGCTTGCACCCAATTGGCGCAATAACCTGCCGATGCGCTCGGCGACTGCCCCACCAACGCCCACGTCGACTTCATCAAAGATCAGGGTCTCCACCTCTTCGAGCTTGAGTAGCACCTGCAGAGCAAGACTGATGCGGGCCAGCTCGCCTCCAGAGGCGACCTGGGCGAGCGGTTGAGCCGGGTGGCCAGGGTTTACGGATATCCAGAATTCCACCCGATCCATGCCGGCGTTTGTCCAGGACTTTTCCGCTGTTTGGGCGTCCAGGCGAAGTTCCACCACGGCATGCTGCATACCCAGAGAGCGGACTTGCTCTTGCAAGGCCAAGGCAAGCCGGGGCGCTGCCTCCTGCCGGTTGGCACTGAGGGCTTCCGCCTGCTGCAGGTAGCTTCGGCGACATTTCTCCAGGGTCTCTGCCGCATGGGCAAGCGGATCTCTGCCGCTGTCCTCGGCGGCAAATTCCGCCGCCAATTGTTCCCGCAGGGCAAAAAGACCCGCCATATCGCAGTGATGCTTGCGCTGCAGGTCCTGCAGCTCCTGCAGGCGGCGCGCAATCTCATCCAGTCGCTCGGGTTCCGCCTCCAGGTGATGCAGATAGCCTCGCAGCCCTTCAACGACTTCGTTCGCCTGAATCATCGCCGCGTCGAGCAGCTGTAGCGAGTCTTCCAGGCGTGGATCCTTGTGTGCAGCCTGATTCAGCCCTCGCTGCGCATCTGCCAGACGCAACAGGGCACCACCTTCTTCGTCCAGAGCATGCAGCGCGAGATCGATGCCGGCACGAATCTGCTCGACCGCCGTGAGGCGTTGCTCTTCCTCCTGCAGCTCTTCCCATTCGCTAGGCCGGAGCCGCGCCTGCTGCAGCTCCTGGTACAAGAACTGTCGCCACTCGCGCTGGGCGGCATCCTGCGCCTGATTCTGGGCGAGCCGGTCCCATTCCTGTCGCGCCGCGCGCCACTGCTGCCAGGACACGGCAACCGCGGCACGCAGCGCGTCACTATTGGCAAAACGATCGAGCAAGGCCAGTTGACGCTCGGGTTTGAGCAGCTGGAGATGTGCATGCTGCCCCAGGATATCAAGCAGAAACGACCCGAGATCGCGGGCTTGTTGGCTGCTGATCGCGCGGCCATTGAGAAACAGACGGCTGCGCCCCTGAACGGGCAGGACACGCCGTAGGATGATGGTATCATCTTCCGCCGCAAGTTCTTGCTCCTCCAGCCAGGCCGCGCTGGCGCGATTGGCGGAAAAACTGCCGATGATTTCTGCTTGCTCGGCACCGTGCCGTACCATTTGCGGGCTGCCCTTGTCGCCCAGTAGCAAGGCAATGGCGTCGATCAGGATCGATTTTCCGGCACCCGTCTCGCCGGTCAGCACCGTCAGGCCCCGCTCAAATTCGATGTCGAGACTGCGAATCAGGGCAAAATTGCGGATCTGCAGATCAAGTAGCATCAGTCCTCGCCAGGGGGTTCGGCCCAATGAAGTTTGCGGCGCAGGATAGCAAAAAAGTCCTGCTCCTGTGGATGAATGAACAGGGCCTCGCAGTCGGCGCGACGCACATGGACTTCGTCACCGATGACCATGGGAAAAGAACTGTGGCTGTCGAGGCTGAGGGCGGCCGGGAAGCGCGCTGCCGTCAGTTTGAAGCGCAGGGGCAAATGATCGGGCAAAACGATGGGGCGGGTGCTCAACGTGTGTGGGCAGATCGGCACGAGTAGTAGGGCGCGCAGCTCGGGGGTGAAAATGGGGCCACCAGCCGAAAGGGCGTAGGCAGTGGAGCCGGTGGGGGTGGAGAGAATCAGGCCATCGGCGCGTTCGGTATAGAGCTGCCGGCTGTCCAATTGCACACCAAGCTCGATCATGCTTTCGCCGCAGCCTTTGTGGACAAAGACCTCGTTCAGGGCGAGCCCGGAAGAGATCGGGATCCCTTCGCGCCAGAGCTCGGCGTGCAGGACGCTGCGCCGATCCTCGACATAGTTACCGGCGAGGATCGGCGGTAGAGTCTCGTCGATGTCGGCAAGGGAAATGTCGGCAAGAAAACCCAGGCGCCCGGTATTGATGCCCAAGACAGGAACATTGCGACCGGCCAGCTCGCGGGCGCTGCCGAGGAGGGTGCCATCGCCCCCCAGCGCGACGACCAGATCGCCGGGCTCCGCCTCGTGCAGGGAGGAAAAAGGCAGCAGGCCGGGAAACTGGTCCCGATAGCGGGCATCGATGCGCAGATCGCAGCCCCAGGCCTGTAAAGCCGAAGTGAGCTGGATGAGAGCAGGGAGGGCCCCACTGTCGCGGTATTTACCCAGCACAAAGATCCGCGAGAAGACTGACATAAGCGCTCTATTTCTCTGGTGGCTGACGCAGGGCATGACCGCAGTGGGCACAGAAGAGATCTTCCGGTCCGACGGCATGACCACAATGCGGACAAAAGACAGCAGTGCTGCTTGGCGTTGGCGGCGCCGTCATGATAGCTCTTGGCTGCGGGCTGAGCGAGGAGTTGTTGGGTGCGGCAACCGGAACCTGCATATATGCGTAGCCTTTCTTTTCGTCGAGCAGGGCCCAGATCAAGGAACCCACCCAACCCAGGAGACTCCAGCCAAGGAACAAGTTGAGCAGGAAGATGGCCAGAAAATTCTGGGTGCGCCGCGCGTAGGCGACAATACTCGGGATGAAATAGACGACGATGGCGAGGGCGAACGCGAAAATCATGACTGCGACCATCACCGGACCAAAAGAGGAGTAACCCATCAGCATTGCCGTATTGTCCAAGGCCTCGACCCCCCGTCCTGCAAGAAGCAGACTGGATTATTTCACAAGCAGCGAGATCCAGCGACTTGGCCCATCGCGCGGCTGGCGCTATCCTCTCGACTTGCCTTGAAGAAAAGGAATGCGGTCAATGCGAGTGGAATTTCCCATCATTAATCGTCTGGGCTTGCATGCCCGGGCCTCGGCCAAATTCGTCAGTATCGCGGCGCGCTTTCCTTGTCAGGTTTGGCTCGAGCGCGACGGGCAGCGGGTGAACGGTAAAAGCATCATGGGGCTGATGACCCTGGCCGCCTCGCAGGGCACGGTGCTCACCCTGGAGACCGAAGGCGAGCAGGAGGAAGAGTGCAGCGCCGCGCTGCGCGCCCTGGCCGCAGATTATTTTGGAGAAGGTGAGTGACCTTTGAACTGGCAGGAATTGGCGCGGCCGCCGGTATTGCCATTGGCACGGCCGTCGTCTTGGAACCTGCCAGTATGGAGATTCCGGATTATAGCGTTGCGCGGGACGAGCTCGAAACCGAAGTACAGCGTTTGTGCGCCGCCCTGGCTCTGGCTCGCGATGAGCTCTTGCGCGTGCGTGAGGCCATTCCCAAGGACGCCCCCCAAGATACCCGCCTGTTCATTGATGCCCATTTGCTCATGCTCGACGATCCCGCGCTACGGGATCGCCCCATTGCCCTGATCCGCGAACAGCATCGCAATGCCGCCTGGGCCCTGCACCACGAACGCGAGCGCCTGGTCGAAGTCTTCGAGCGTATGCAGGATCCCTATCTGCGCGCCAAACGGGAGGACATCCTGCAGGTGACCGACCGCGTGCTACGGCACTTGCTCGGTGCCCAAGTGCCCAGCCTGAAGACAGCTGCAGAGCGCATCATCGTCGCCTCGGAACTGAGCCCTGCCGACACCGTCCTGCTCAAAAATGGCTCGGTGCTGGGTTGGGTGACCGACTTTGGCGCGGCAACTTCCCATTCGGCCATCCTGGCGCGTAGCCTGGGGCTGCCGGCGGTAGTGGGTACCCACCACGCCACGCGGCTGCTGCGCAGTGGCGATCAGCTGGTCGTGGATGGCGAACAGGGCACGGTACTGGTCAATCCCGGTCCAGAGCTTCTTGCCGAGTATCGCGAGATGCAGGCGCGGCGCGAGCGGCGGCGCCAACTCTTGGAAGAAGAACGGCATCTGCCCGCGCTTACCATCGATGGTACTGCCATTCGCCTCTTCGCCAACATCGAATTGCCCGAGGATATCGAGTGGGTGCAGCGCAGCAATGCCGAAGGAATCGGTCTGTTTCGCAGCGAGTTTCTCTTCATGAACCGGGCGGACAGCCCCAGCGAGGAAGAGCAGTATGCGGCCTTCGCGCAGGTGCTGCGCGCTCTTCCGGGTGCTGAGATTACGATTCGTTCGGTGGACGTAGGGGCCGATAAGCTCCTTGCCGACAGTGACTTGCAATTGTATCCCAGCGGTCTGAATCCCGCGTTAGGATTGCGTGGCTTGCGCCTCTGTCTGCGGCGGCCGGAATGGTTTCGCCGTCATTTGCGGGCGATCTTACGCGCCTCCGCCCTGGCGCCCATTCGTCTGATGTTACCGATGGTGAGTACGGTCTATGAAGTACAGCAGACCCGGCAATTGATCGAACAACTGCGCAGCGAGCTGCGTGCCGAGGGGCAAAAGGTGGCGGAGCATCTGCCCGTTGGCATCATGGTCGAGGTTCCGGCGGTGGCGATGGCCGCCCACGCTTTCGCTGGCGTGGCCGATTTTTTCTCTATCGGCACCAACGACCTCACTCAGTACGCCCTGGCGGTAGACCGTAGCGATGATGATGTCAACGCACTCTTCGACCCCCTGCATGTGGGTGTGTTGTCGATGATTCAGCACACCATTGCCGCGGGTGAGGCTGCTGGGATTCCCGTGGCCATGTGCGGAGAAATGGCGTCCAATCCGCAGTGGACAGCACTACTGGTTGGCTTGGGTCTGCGCCACTTCAGCATGTTCCCCGGTGCCATTCCCGAGGTAAAGGCGGCAATCCGTGCGACCTCTGTGGAAGATGCAAAGGTTATGGCCCTCGCCGCCTTGGCCGGCAGCTCCGAACTCTTCGCCCACGTCGACGACATTGAAACGTAGATACCTGCGCTGGCTGGCTCTCAGCCTGCTCGGTGTGGCTCTGCTGCTCTATTTGTGCATTCTTGCTGGACTGCCAGCTTGGCTCTTCGCGCGTGTGTTGAGCCTGGAGCTGCAGCAGCCAGTGACCTTGGCAAAAAATCCGCAGATTACCTTCAACACCCAGCATGTTGGCATTGTACTTCAGGGTCTGCAGGTTGGCAGGCACCTGCTCGTGCTACGGCAGATGCGAGCAAGTTGGACCTGGACTGCTCTGCGCGCTGGCCGCTGGCTGGACATGGACTTGCATATGAATGGGCTGAATTTGCACGGGCCCTGGCCAAGTAGTGGCTCCCACAGCAGTCAGGGAATGGCTCTGCCGCGGGTAATCACCGTGCAGGATAGTTGCGTGGACTGGCCGCTGGGCGAACACAGCTTGCGGGTATCAAAACTGCAAGCCAACTACCGCGCCGGTCAAGGAGCCACGATGAGCGGGAAGCTTTCCTATGCTGGACGTTTGCTGGCCGTGCAAGCGAGATATCTAGCCCCGCAGCCCCAGCAAGCTGGGGCAATCTCTCTGCTGGCGCAAGGGCAGGGAAACTTGCTGCGACTGCAGGCGAAGGCTGTTTCTTTGCCGGCCTCCGGTGTATTGGTAATCGACCAGGGCACGCTACGCTTGGTCTGGAAGCAGTTGAATGGCGAGCTCAATTGGCGAGGCCTACGCTATGCTTTGACTGCACATGGCCTAGCGATTCGGACTTGGCGGATCGCGGCACAGCCACAGCTGAGCGGGAAGGGAAATCTGCTGCTACACTGGCAGCGGGCCCTCACCCTGAGCAGCCAGTTCCAACTGCAATCGGAGAATCTGCCGGACTGGCTGCGTCTGCTGGGATTATCAGTGTCCAAGGTTCAGGAGGGGCGGGCGATGCGGCCAGCGGCTTTGTCGGGGGATCTCTCCTGGACGCAGGATGGCCCAATCCGGCTGGATCCACTGCGTGGGATTTTGGGCAAGACCCAGTTCCATGGCTCCCTGCAACGAGACAGCACGCAAGCCCCGTGGCAGATTACTGCTGTCATTCCCCAGCTGGATCTCGATCCTTGGCTACCCACGACACCATCGTCCAGTGCGCTATCCCCAAGTGTTCTCCCGACCTTGCCAAAGTCCTGGCCTCCCGTACGGGGCGAGCTGCAGGTCGGGCAGCTACGCTGGGGACAATGGCAGGCACGGGATCTCCAGATTCGCCTCCGGGCAAAATCAAAATGACGCCGCCGCGCATCGCCAATCGTCTCTTGCCCTGGTATCAGCAGTCTGGTCGCCATGATCTGCCCTGGCGGCAGAGTCGCGATCCCTATCTTTTGTATCTCGCCGAGATCATGCTGCAGCAGACCCGGGTGGAGACGGTGAAGCCCTATTTTCGTCGTTTTCTGGCGCACTTCCCCAGTTGGCAAGCCCTGGCCGACGCATCCCTCGATGAGGTGCTGGCGCTCTGGAGCGGCCTGGGCTACTACGCCCGGGCGCGCAACGCCCACGCCGCAGCGCGGATGGTAGTCGACAGATTTCAGGGAGAGTTCCCGACGGATCTCGCCCAGGCGGTCGAGCTCCCCGGCGTTGGCCGCAGTACTGCTGCCGCCGTGCTTGCCAGCGCTTATGGGCAAAGGCAGGCCATCCTTGATGCCAATGCGCGACGGGTGCTCTTTCGTTACTACGGGTTTACGGGTAGCGCGCGCAGTCCCCAGAACGAGCGTCGGCTCTGGCAGCTTGCGGAGCAGGAAACACCGGCTGCGGCGCACGATTATAACCAAGCAATCCAGGATCTTGGCGCCTTGCTTTGTCTGTCACGCAAAGCCCGATGTGACGACTGCCCTTTGTTTGGTCCCTGTGCGGGCCCGAGTGAACCTACCCAGATACCGCAGCCAGAGAAGCCCGTCCGTTACGCCTGTTTCTTACTGCTGCGCGCGGAGGATGGCTGTGTCCTGCTGGAGAAGCGGCCAAACCGGGGAATCTGGGGAGGGTTGTGGGCGTTGCCCTGGTATGCCCTGGTGGGCGCGAACGAAGCGCCGGAACTCGCGGAAACTCTATGCGATTGGGCACGAGAGGAATATGGCCTGCGGCCGCAACTAGGGGAATGGCATCCGTGGCAACGTCATACGTTTACCCATTTTCATCTAGAGTATCGGGTCATAGAGGCTGGCGTATCGGTCTATGGCGTGGGCGAAGGGCGACGGGCATTGTCCCCATTTGCTCCGGAGCAGCTCGCGCAGCTTGCCTTGCCCAGCCCTTTGCGTCGCTTGTTCTCCTGAGCTCAGGATTCTGGACATCCCCTATGGCTCTCGCTACCCTGCGGGCTGTTCTGACTATGGCTATGGGTTGGCAAATTTTTCGGAGGTGTGAATATGGCGAGAACGGTGCAATGCGTGAAGTTGGGGAAGGAAGCCGAGGGTCTGGATCGTCCGCCCTATCCTGGTCCCCTGGGTGCCCGGATCTACCGAGAGGTCTCCAAGGAGGCATGGCAGGATTGGCTCAAGCATCAGACGATGCTGATCAACGAATATCGTCTGTCGCCGATCGACCCCAAGTCGCGCTCCTTTCTGGAAAAGCAGATGGAGGCCTTTTTCTTCGGCGAAGGGGCGCAGACCCCAGAAGGATTCGTGCCGCAGCAGCACGCATAACCTGTCGTTTCTCCACGACGGTGAGAGGGGGGCAGCTCCTGCCCCCCCCTTCTCCGACTACAGGTTGCCAATTGATTGAATAATCAGCTATAAAAATATGAAAAATTTCATCATTGGGTAATGTCTGCGCGCCTTCCTCTACCTTGTTCCTGATCGTGTTTTGTCTTTCCCCGACACTTTCCTGCTGAGGATTGACCATGCTGATCCTGATCCATATTGTTTTTCCAATGAATAATGTATCGGGCACATAATGTGCATATGTCTGGCTGCTGTAAATACGTCAGCCCGCGCAAGCGGATTTTATTCTAATGGAAGGAGTGAGTTATGAAGAAGATTGTTGCCATTACGGCCGTCGTTGGTGTTCTGATGGCGGGTACCAGCTTTGCGGCGGAAACCCCTGCGGCCGCCGCATCGACTGGAACGACTACCTACGGAAGCCAGCTCATGACGCAGCAGGAGCGTGCAGAGCATCGCAACAAGATGCAGTCTGCCAAAACGGAGCAGGAGCGCCAGCAGATCCGCGCGGAGAACCATGAAACCATGCGCAAGCGGGCCGAGGAGAGAGGAATGAGTATCCCGGATAATGCCCCATCTACTGGCATGCATCAGGGCAGAGGCATGCAGGGTGGCGCCGGCGGCGGTATGATGGGTGGTGCAGGTATGGGGCGTGGTGGCTCCAATCGTTAAGTGACCACATTTGGGGTGATCGATTACCCTAGGGACAATCGTTGTTTTCTTCCGGCCGGGAGCTGATGCTCCTGGCCCTTCTATAGGACGCGGCCGAACCTGAAGACTACTGCCGCCTACTACTGCTTGCTCAGGCCTGCTTCCAGGCCTTGAGGAAAATGCTGGCGAAGCGCACCGCAAATTTGAGCACAAACTGGGTGTCTTTCGCGAAGAAAATTTTCATCAGACCGAAGATGCCGCCGCCCTTATTGGCTTCGTCCTTCATCTCTACCTGCGTCTGCTCCAGCGCCTTGACCGCCTTGTCGACGCCGCTGGCAAATGCTGCATCCGAGGGAAGCAGAGGCAAGGCCTTGTCGAGAACCAGGTTGACCTTGTGCAGCAATCCTGCCTTCTGCAGTTTGCCGACCAAGGCGAGTGCCTCGGGCACCATGTCCATCAGCTTGGCGTCGTGCAGTTCTTTTACCAGACCCTTCACCCGGGTGGTGATATCTGGGGCATCGCCTTTGAGCATGGCACCGCCGATCTGGGCGATTTCCATCCAGGCCAGGGCGCCCTGACTGATGTCGGCGCCGATGTTCTTGATGGTGCCGTCGCGCCACATTTCGCCGAGGAAATCGGTAGCCGTGCACGCTGCGATGCTCAGATCACCGCGCGGCGACAGGATGTCACCCAGGTGGATCCCTTGCCGCTCGAGGTTGCAGGCGAGATTGCGCATCGTTTCGGCAATGGTTTCGGCATGATCCAGCAAGTTATTGATAGAATCCGCCACATCTCCCGACTTGGCGTCACCTATGGCGATCCGCTTGGCGCGCAGGGCGATCTTGCCCCATTTTTCCGCCTCTTCCGCAAGAATGTCGAGCTTTTCCGGGAGATCGAGATCCGTAACGATTCCCTGCACTGCTGCCAGGCCATCCTTACCGGCCTGCAGGAAGAAACCGGCGTTGCCAGCAAAGCCAGCAACCTTCTCGACCTGATCGAGGAGCATTTCTACTCGACTGACCAGATCGCCATTATCGCCCGCAGCAAGATTCTTGACGCGGATGGCCACTTGCAGCCAACGCTTGCCGGCAATTCCGACGGTGCCAATGGTGCTGTTCAGATCGGCGTTATGGAGTAACTCTGGGGCGGTATCCTTGATGGTTCCCAGGGCCACGCTCATCTGGCCGCCAAGGATTTCCGCCATGTCGAGAAGTCCCTCCAGGCGCGCCTGCACGCTCGGCGCATCGCCCTGCACCAGCTTCTGCGCCCGCTTGGCCATCTGCAGCCACTGGTCGGCCATTTCCTGCAGTTCATCGAGACGTTCAGGAAGTTGCAGCTCGCCAACAACGTTGCCGATCACGCCGATGCCTTGTTTGGCGCTGGTCCAGTAGTACTGCAGGTTTTCCATGGCGCTGCGCAGCTTGTTGACCATGTCTTCGGGGTTTTCGCCGATGAGAGGGCATTTCAGTTCGCCGCTCAGCGTCGCCAGGGAGGCAAAAAATCCGGATTTCTGCAGGTTGTTGAGGATGGTCAGCAATTCGCCGATGGTCTTGTCGAGTTGCGCGTCCTTGACTTCGCTCAGAAGCTGCTTCAAACGGTCGACACCGCCGTCGACGGTGAGCATCCCCTGCAGGGATTCTGTGGCCTCGCGCAGGGCATCGAGTTGCGGTTGGTATTTTGCAAGGAGCTTGTCCGTGTCGATGGCATTCGGGAGTTCGTTAAGGACATCGCGGAACATCTGCAGGAGATTCTGCAATTGCAGGGCGGCGTCGCCGACCTTGCCCAGTCCTTCCCACTGTTTGGGGGTGAGAGCTACTACTGTTTCCGCTGCTGCATTTCCGTTGGCCATGACGTATTCATCTCCCGCTGAATGATGCTGATCCAAGCCCCAATTGGCCGAGCCACGCTTATTTAACACAAAGAACTGCGATTTTTCCAGTTACCAGATTGGTAATCCGGAATTTGCAGACTCCTTGCCCCAGTTTTACGGGGACGTATGATGGAAGAATCTGATGCAGTTGGGTAATGAATATGCTTTATGGAAGCAGGAGAGAAACCTATCGTCAGCTGTTCATTGACTACTGGCAGCGCTTTCGCGCCGGTCAACCCCTGGATGCCATGGCGCAGCGGGTGGTGGAGGTGATTCGCGCGCACCCTGAGTATCATGCCCTGTTGGAAAATCCGGAAATGGCTCTGGAGGCAGATTTCCCGCCGGAGCTTGGCCAGAGCAACCCCTTTGCCCATATGTCGCTGCACGTGGCATTGCTGGAGCTCTTGGCGACCGGCCAACCGCCGGGTATCGTGCAGGCGTATGGGCGTCTGCGGACGCGTTATGGGGAGGCAGTCGCCGAGCATCGGGTGGTGGACTGCCTGGGAGAATTGCTCTGGCAGGCGCAGCGTGCCGGCCGGGAGCCGGATCTGGGCGCCTTGTTGCCTTGCCTGCAGGCAGGCGAGGAGCGCGAGAAATTGGAAGGAGAGAAATAGATGGCGGAAGCGAAGACAGGAGCGGAATCGATCCATTGGCGTTTACAGGATCTCTATTCCGGGCGGGAAGATCCGCAGCTGCGGCAAGATATGGGCTGGGCAGCCGCTGCGGCCAGTGAATTCGCGCGCCGCTATCGGGTCGATTTTGCGACCCTGACCGCGGCCGAGCTGGCCCAGGCCATGCAAGACCTGGAGGTGCTGCGCAGCCGCTTGGCGCGGGTTGGCGCATACCGCTATCTCAGTTACGTCACCCATGCCGATGATCCCCTCTACGGTGCGGCGCTGCAGCAGTATCAAGAGCAAGCGACGCAGATCGGCAATCAGCTGGTTTTTTTTGATATCGCCTGGAATGGTCTGGCCGCGGAGCAGGCCGAGGCGCTGCTGCGCGCTCCAGAACTGGCACATTGGGCCCATCTCCTGCGTAATTGGCGCAACTATGCTGCCCATCTGCGCAACGAGGCAGAAGAGCAGATCCTGGCGGAAAAGGCGGTAACCGGCCGCAGCCTGTGGGAGCGGCTCTTTGACGAAACTCTCACCGAAATGCGTTTTTCTCTGCGCGGTAAGGAGCTGAGTGAGCAGGAGGTGCTCAGCAAGCTCTCTCACCCGGATCGCAGTTTGCGCAAGGATGCGGCTGAGGCCTTGAGTCAGGGGCTGGGCACGCGTCTGCATACGCTTACCTTCTGCTTCAACGCCGTCCTGGCGGATAAGGCCCTCGATGATCGCCTGCGCCGTTATCCGCACTGGCTGGCCGACCGCAATCTCGCCAACGAGATCGATGACAGGATGGTCGAGGCTCTGGAACGCGCAGTCGTTGCCCGTTATCCCCTGGTGGGCCGCTACTACCGCTTGAAGGCGCGGCTGCTGGGCATCAGTCCCCTCTACGATTACGACCGTTACGCGCCCTTGCCTGGCTCTTCACGGTCCTATTCCTGGGCGGAATGCCAGTCTATCGTCCTTGGCGCTTTTCAGGACTTTTCCCCGGAGCTCGCCGCCATCGGCCAGCGTTTCTTTGCTGAGGGATGGATCGACGCCGCCCTGGCTGCCGGCAAGCGCGGTGGTGCCTTCGCCCACCCCGTAACCCCCGACGTGCATCCGTATCTCCTGGTCAACTACACCGGGACGGTGCGCGACGTCATGACCGTTGCGCACGAACTGGGGCATGGCATTCACCAATACCTGGCGCGCGAACAGGGCTTTCTCAATGCCGACACGCCGCTGACCACCGCCGAAACCGCGTCGGTCTTCAGCGAGATGCTGACCTTTGAACGCTTGATGCGCAACGAGCCCGATGCGGACAAACGGTTGGCCCTGCTCTGTGGCAAGATCGAGGATACCTTCGCGACGGTGTTTCGGCAGATGGCCATGCACCGTTTCGAGGTTCTCATGCACGAGGCCCGGCGCAGCGAGGGAGAACTCAGCAAGGAGCGTCTGGCAGAATTCTGGATGCAGACGCAGGAAGAGCAGTTTGCCGGAGCCATCCAGTTCAGCGAAGGGTATCGCTGGTGGTGGAGTTACATCCCCCACTTCATCGGTTCGCCAGGCTATGTCTATGCCTACGCCTTCGGCGAACTGCTGACCCTGGCGCTGATCCAGCGCTACCGCGCCGAGGGGAAAGACTTTGTGCCGTGCTACCGGAAAATGTTGGCCCTGGGTGGTAGTCTGCCGCCGGTGGAAGTGGTCGCTGCTGCCGGGGTGCGTCTGGATGACCCGCAGATTTGGAACAGCGCCCTGGACTATCTGGAAGGAATGGTGAACGAGGCCGAACGCCTGGCGGAGAAACGCTGATGCGGCGCGAGCGCGATAGTCTGGGCGAGGTGGAAGTTGCGGACGATGCCTTTTGGGGGGCGCAGACCCAGCGCTCGTTGCACTTTTTTGCGATTGGCGAGGAGCGCATGCCGCTGCCCATTATCTATGCCCTGGCGCAGATCAAAGCGGCGGCGGCGCGGGTAAACGGCAAACTCGGCGTGCTTGGGGCCGATCTTGTCGAGCCTATCGCCCAAGCTGCCGACGAGGTTGCTGCTGGCCAATGGGATACCCAGTTTCCTCTGCGGGTCTGGCAAACGGGCAGTGGCACCCAGAGTAACATGAACGTCAATGAAGTGATCGCCAATCTTGCCAACGAACGCCTCGGTGGTGGCCGTGGCAGCAAAAATCCCGTACATCCCAACGACCACGTGAATCTCGGGCAATCCTCCAACGATGTCTTCCCCAGCGCCCTGCACCTCAGCGTTGCCAGCGCCGTTCATGCGCAACTGCTTCCGGCCCTGCAATGCCTGCGTGATCTGTTGCAGCAGCGCAGCCAGGACTTCGCCGATATACTGAAAATCGGCCGGACTCATCTGATGGATGCGGTGCCGATGCGATTGGGCCAGGAATTCTCCGGTTATGTCGATCAGCTTCGTCAGGGTGAGGCGGGAATCCGTACCGTGCTACCTGGGCTCTATGCCTTGGCCTTGGGAGGGACGGCGGTGGGCACCGGGCTCAACACCCATCCAGACTTTGCGCTACAGGTATGCAGGGTGCTCACAGAGCGATTGTCCTTGCCGTTGCGCCCGGCGGAGAACGCCTTTGCGGCTCTGGCCGGCCAGGAGGCGCTCTGCCAGCTCAGTGGCCAGTTGCGCAGTCTGGCGATGTCGCTGCTCAAGATCGCCAATGACATCCGCTGGATGGGTTCCGGGCCGCGGGCGGGGCTGGGAGAATTGGCGCTGCCCGAGAATGAGCCGGGCTCCTCGATCATGCCGGGCAAGGTCAATCCTACCCAGGCAGAGGCGTTGAGCATGGTCTGTGCCCAGGTTTTTGGCAACGATGCGACAGTTGCTTTTGTTGCGTCGCAAGGAAATTTTGAACTCAATGTCTATAAACCCGTCATAGGCTACAATGTGTTACAGAGCATCACGCTGCTGGCAGATGCGATGCGTTCTTTTGCGTTGTATTGTGTGCAGGGTCTGCAGGCGCGTGCAGACCGGCTGCAGGTCCATCTCGACAGCTCCCTGATGCTGGTCACGGCCTTGGTACCCAGTCTGGGTTACGAGCGCGCGGCCAAGATCGCCCAGCGTGCACACCAGGAGGGCAGCACACTGCGCGCTGCGGCGCTGGCGAGTGGCTGGATCGATGCGGCACAATTAGATGAAATTTTACGACCGGAGCGGATGCTGGCACCGGACAGAAACTAGTGTGGGCGACGAAAAGGATAGACGATGATTTTGATTCTTCGAGAGGATCTGCAGGAGAGTGCACCAGAATATCAGGCCCTGCTGCGCTATCTGGATGGGTTGGACGGTATCGAATACCGCGTGCATCGGGTGCAGGGTGCCGAACAGCTGCTCAGTGAAGTCTATCTGATTGGCAACACCAAAGCCTTGGATTTGGAGCAGATGGAATCCCTGCCCGGCGTGACTAAGGCCATTCGCGTGTCGCGTGAATACCGGGTGCTGGGGCGGCATCAGGATGACGCCCGTGCCAACGGCTTTACCTACAACGGGGTGGAATTCAGTCAGGATACCCTGCACGTTTTTGCCGGCCTCTGTGCCGTCGATACCCGCGAGCACGTCGAGCAGATGCTGCGTGCCCTGCAGGAAAATGGTCAGGTCTGCACGCGCATGGGTGCCTACAAGCCGCGCACCAGTCCCTATGCGTTTCAAGGGCATGGCAAGGCCTGTTTGCCTTATGTTTTTGAGCTGGCAGGCAAATATGGCATCAAGGTGATCGCCATGGAGATCCTGCACGAGCAGCACATGGATGAGATCCGCGAGGCGCTGCGGCAAACGGGCAATCCGACCGGCGTCATGCTGCAGATTGGCACCCGCAACACCCAAAATTTCGAGCTGCTGAAGGCGGTGGGCAGGCAGCAGGAATTTCCCGTTCTGCTCAAACGGGGCTTCGGAATTACCTTGGAAGAGTCCTTGAATGCAGCAGAGTACTTGGCCTCGGAAGGAAACAGCCAGGTAGTCTTTGGTTTGCGTGGCATGAAGACCAACCTGGGAGATCCGCACCGCAACTTTGTCGATTTTGCACAAGTACCGGTGGTCAAGCGTCTCACGCGGATGCCCGTCTGTATCGATCCCTCGCACTCGGTAGGCAGCCGCGATGCCGGCCCCGATGGCATACCGGAGGTGTTCCATGTCACCGCGCAGGGCGTGATTGCTGGTGCCAACATGGTGCTGGTCGACTTCCATCCCGATCCTGCCACGGCCCTGGTCGACGGGCCGCAGGCGTTGCTGCTGAAGGAACTTCCTTGGTTTTTGGAGGACGTCCGCCTGGCGCGGGAGGCCTACGAAGAGCGTCGTTTGCTGGCCGGGGCGCAGCGGGATAGCAATGGGTAAAGAACGGGCAGATGGCGAAGTTCTGTGCAAGCGGGCGGAACGGTAACTTCGTTTGCTGTTCCGCTAGCGAAAGATTTAGACTGTTTACAGATTTGGACATGATATGCTATCGTTCATCTGTGCTGGAAATGCACGGAACGGTTTTTCCTAGGTACAATTTGAGGAGAGTGTTTTATGTCCATTCGTATCAATGATGTAGCTCCAGATTTTACGGTCGACTCCACTGCCGGTGAGTTGAATTTGCATAAGTGGATTGGCGATAGTTATGCCATCCTGTTTTCTCACCCGCGTGACTTCACGCCGGTCTGCACTACCGAATTCGGTGCCGTCGCTCAGCTGGCGCCCGAATTTGCCAAGCGCAATACCAAGGTGATGGGGGTGTCGGTGGATACCGTCGAGGAGCACAAGAAATGGGTGCGCGACATCGCTGCGGTTGGCGGTGCGCCGGTGGATTTCCCGATCATTGATGATACGTCCCTACACGTATCCAAGCTCTACGACATGCTCCCCGCCGAGGCGTATCTCCCCGAAAATCGTGACGCCAAGAATACCGCCACGGTGCGTACGGTGTTCATCATCGGCCCGGACAAGAAGGTGCGCCTGACCATGTCCTACCCCATGTCGTGGGCCGGAACTTTGCGGAAATCCTCCGTGCCCTCGATGCTATCCAAGCCACTGACGGCGTTCCGCTGGCCACTCCGGCCAACTGGGTGCCCGGCCAGGACGTTATCGTCGCCCTGTCTTTGAATAACGAGCAGGCCAAGGAGAAGTTTGGCGAAATCGATATCAAGCTGCCCTATCTGCGTTTTGCCAAGGCGCCGAAGAAGTAACGCGCGGCCAAGGCCTCTGAGCAGCTCCCCGGTCGTTCGGCCGGGGACCTTTTTTGTGGATACTGTTTGTGCTGGAAGCCCGCGCCGTTGGCTCTATAGGGCTATTTAACCCGCATGCCCGGCTGGGCGCCGCTGTCAGGGCTGAGGAGGAAGGGGCCGCTGGCGTCGCCGCTGGCTGCCAGTACCATCCCCTCCGACAGGCCAAAGCGCATCTTGCGCGGGGTGAGGTTGGCGACCATGACGGTCAGGCGCCCGACCAGTGTGGCCGGATCGTAGGCGCTCTTGATGCCGGCAAAGACCGAACGGGTCTGCGCTTCGCCGATATCCAGGGTGAGATGCAGGAGCTTGTCTGCCCCCTCGACGGCTTCCGCCGCGACGATGCGCGCAATCCGCAGATCGACCTTGCCGAAATCCTCGATGCCGATGGTTTCGCTCTTGGGCGCCTGCTCTGCTTTGCTGGTGGTAGGCGCTGGCGGGATAGGCTGGCTGGGTTCTTGAATCAAAGAGTCCACGTGGGTTTTTTCCATGCGTTGCAACAAGTGGGAATAGGGTTCGATGCTGTGTGCTAAGAGCGGATGCTGGACGCCGTCCCAAGACAGCTCGCAGCGGAGGAAGGCGGAGGAGCGCTGCGCCAGCCGGGGCAGCACCGGACTGAGCAGGGTGATCAATAGCCGGAAGCCATTGAGGATGACAGTGCAGACGCGCTGCAAGGTGTCGCGCTGGGTATCATCCTTGGCGAGCAGCCAGGGAGCGTGCTGATCGACGTAGGCATTGAGCTGGTCAGCGATGGTCATGATCTCGCGCATGGCGCGGGCGTATTCGCGTGCCTCATAGCTGGCGGCAATCTCTTCTTGTTTGGCAGCCAATTGCGCATAAAAGGGCTGATCTTCTCCGAGACTGTCTGCCAGGTGGCCGGCAAAGTGCTTATGGATGAAGCCTGCGGCGCGGGAGGCGAGGTTGACGACCTTCCCTACCAGATCGCCATTCCCCTTGAGTAGGAAATCTTCGAGATTCAGATCGATGTCTTCGACATGGCTGTTGAGCTTGCAGGCGAAGTAATAGCGCAGGAACTCCGGATCGAGCTGCTCGAGGTACTGACGTGCGGTGATGGAAGTGCCGCGCGATTTGCTCATCTTGGCGCCATTGATGGTGAGGTGTCCGTGGGCGAAGACGCCGGTCGGCAGGCGGTGTCCGGAACCCTGCAACATGGCCGGCCAGAAGAGGGCGTGGAAGTAGATGATATCCTTGCCGATGAAGTGATAGAGCTCGGCATCCGCGCCTTGGCCCCAGAATTCGTCGAAGTTGCGGCCATGCTTGTAGCACCAATGCTGCGTGGCGGCCATGTAACCGGGCAGGGCGTCGAGCCAGACGTAAAAAAACTTGCCCGGTGCATCGGGGATGGGGATGCCGAAGTAGGGCGCGTCGCGGCTGATGTCCCAGTCGCTCAGGCCGGCGGTAAACCATTCGTCGAGCTTGTTGGCCATTTCCTCCTGCAGCGTACCGCTGTGAATCCACTGCTGTAGAAACTCCGTAAAGTCCCCCAACTCGAAGAAGTAATGTTCGGAACTGCGCCGTACCGGGGTGGCGCCAGAGACCGCCGAGCGCGCATCCAGTAGATCCGTGGGGCTGTAGGTGGCACCGCAGACTTCGCAATTATCGCCATACTGATCTGGCGCCTTGCAGCGCGGGCAGGTGCCGCGAATGAAACGGTCGGGTAGAAACATCTCGGCAACCGGATCATAGGCCTGCTCGATCTCCCGCACGATGATATGCTCGTTGGCGCGCAGGGCACGGTAAAGATCCTGGGAAATCTGAAAATTTTCCGGGGAGTGGGTGCTGTGATAGAGATCGAAGCCAATGCCGAAATCGGTAAAGTCGCGCAGGTGCTCAGCATGCATACGCTCGATCAGCGCTTCCGGGGTAATACCCTCAGACTGGGCACGCAGCATGATGGGCGTGCCATGGGCATCATCGGCACAGAAATAGAGGCATTCATGGCCGCGCAGGCGCTGGTAGCGCGCCCAGATGTCGGTTTGGGTGTATTCCACCAGATGGCCCAGATGCAGAGGACCGTTGGCGTAGGGCAGGGCGCTGGTGACCAGGATCTTTCGTTTCATGGGAAGCTAAATTACCTGCCTTTCCTTGCCTCGGCAATGCCACGGCAGATTCAGTGTTGTTCTGCGAGGAAGCGGATCCCTTCCAGTACTTGGTACAGATCGCGCGCGTCGTAGTCGGCGCGGACGTCGCGGTAGTCCTTGCGGCCCTGATCGGACCAGACCAGGATAGTTTTCAGCCCTGCCTCGCGTGCGCCAAAAACGTCCCGGTACATGTCATTGCCGACATAGACGGCCTCGGCAGGATGTACCTGCAGGGCATGGCAGGTTTCTTTGAACAGGCGTGGATCAGGCTTACGGTAGCCATAGGCGGAAGAGATGGTCTTTACTGGGAAATATTTACGGATTTTGGTGATGCGCATTTCCGGTTTGGCAAATTCCACCTGGGCGTCGGAGACAATACCCAATTGAAATTCACCAACAATGGCTTGTAACAGCTCCTTCGCTCCGGGATAGCGTTCGATCATGCGCCGCGACAGAGCCCGATGTAGCCGTACCAGTTCCTTGGCGAGACGTTCGCGGCGTTTTTCGATTTCCTTTACCCGATGGTCCCCTTCGCTGGCCACGGATTCTGGGCGAAAATGCTTGGAGCCAGAACGCAGAATTTCCCGCCAGACGGCGCGCGCATCCATCTCGGGATAGGTCTCGGCGGAATTGCGTTTCTGTTGCTTGGCGAGATCGAAATAGCGTTCGCGTAGGCTGTCGGGGCGGGTATGTATGCGGTGGTAGCTCAGATAGCGGGACAGTGCCCAGTAGATTTCTCCCTGGGTTTCATCAGTTTCGATATGAATGAGGGTGCCATACAGATCGAAAAGAACGGCGCGTATACTCATGATTTATCTCCCCAGGCAAGCAATAGCCTCATGGACGATGGTGTGGGCGTAGTGATCGCCGAGATAGCTGTTGCGCGCAATGCGCAACAAGGTAAGACTCATATAAAAAGGCAGCCGTTGGCTAATGGCACGAAAGGCTGCGGGCTGATCCGGGAAATGACGGCTGTATTCCCAGAGAAAATGACCGATGTAATTTTCCGCTACGCCGCCATCGTTATGCTGTCGCAGTGCCCAGTGTTTCAGTTCGCCAGCAATCATACCCAGATCATAGGCGCGATCCCCGAAGTGGGAGCGCTCGAAATCGATGGCCGTTAGCTGGTGATGACCCGTCACCAGGAAGTTCGCCGGGGTAGCATCACCATGCAGGCGCACGCAGTGGTCCGCATACATGGCCGGATCGTCCGCCCACAGTTGACGCAGGGAATAGAGTCGATCGATATCCGACTGTTTGGCGCGGCCGCGGCGCCAGAGGCGGCCGACGATCTTGTCGAAGTAGGGAAACACGTCGCGAAAGCGTACCGCATCGCCGCGTACGTTATGGTTGTGCAGCCGCGCGAGGAAATACGCGAGATCGGAGAGGCTATGGTACATCTCCTGGTCGTCGTGGCCGGGACGAGTGCGCGCCCAGATGCGATGCAGGGGTTCGCCCAGCACGTAACACTCAAAGAGGACATCGGCAAAAGCGGGATTGACGCCGAGCGGCTGGACCACGCGATGTTGACCGTGACCAAGGCCATTACCATGCAACAGGGATAAGACCTGGAATTCGTGCTGTGCCGCGGCGGCATTGTCATGACCTTGATGACGCTCAAAAAATTTCCCGAGCACGCGCCGCCGATAGCGCCGATCTTCGTATAGATATACCGCGTTGGAGCCGTTGAGGGCAAAGACGCGAAAGCCCTTGCTTGGCTCGATGCCGAGCGAGGCCACGAAAATCTGGTGATATAGATAATCGTAGAGTGGATCGTTCCGCTGCAGGTGTCCCAAATAGTGCACGGCCCGCCTCCCCGTTACGATCATCGGCTTCGAGCTTAGCATGCTCGGGAGCGGGAAGCCCGCCTCGGCAATTTTGTGGCATACTCTTGGTTTCCGCAACTCCAGGCAGGTACTTATGTTTGCTCTTGATCTTCCGCGCCCCGATACCCTCGCCCGCCGGGCACGCTTGCTCGCACAGATCGGTGAGAGGGGTGTCCTGGTTCTTCCCACGGCGCGGGAGCAGTTGCGCAATGGGGACGTCGCTTATCCTTTTCGTCCGGATTCGGATTTTTATTATTTGACCGGTTTTGCCGAGCCGGAGGCAGTGCTGGTGCTGATACCGGGCCATGCGGATGGCGAGCAGATCCTTTTCTGTCGCAGCCGAGACCCCGAGCGGGAAACCTGGGATGGACGCCGCGCCGGCATCGAGGGCGCAAAGGAGCTTTGTCAGGTCGATCAGTGCCATCCCATTCAAGAGTTGGACGAAATCCTGCCCAAGCTGCTGGAGAATCGTGATGTGCTGCTCTATCCCATGGGACGGGAGAGCGACTTTGACGCCCGGGTGCTGCGTTGGCGGAATCAGGCGCGCTCACGCAGTCGGCAGGGGATCGGCTATCCCCTGGAACTGGTCGATGCGGCTCACTTTCTTGAGGAGATGCGCCTGCATAAGGATGCCGTTGAGCGCGAGCTGATGCGGGCAGCGGCGGGGGTGAGTGCGGCGGGGCACCGGCATGGCATGCGACAGACGCGGCCGGGGATGATGGAGTATCAGTTGCAGGCCGAGATCGAATATGTGTTTCAACGTCAGGGAGCCGCGCGCCTGGCTTACTCCAGCATTGTTGGTGGTGGAGCCAATGGCTGCATTCTGCATTATGTAGAAAATCGCGATGAACTGCGCGATGGGGATCTGGTACTGGTCGATGCGGGCGCGGAAATTGCGGGCTACGCCGGCGATATCACGCGCACCTGGCCGGTGAATGGGCGTTTTTCCGGTCCGCAACGGGACATTTACACCCTGGTGCTGGCGAGTCAGAAGGCCGCCATTGCTGCGGTGCAGATTGGTCGGCCGGTCAACGATTACCATGATGCCGCGCTCGAGGTATTGGCGGATGGTCTGCACGACTTGAAAATTTTGCGGGAGAGTCGCGAGGAAATCCTCGAAAAACAGCTATACCGACCGTTTTACATGCACCGCACCGGCCATTGGCTGGGTATGGACGTGCACGATGTGGGGGCGTACCGTCAGGGTGCGGAGCAGAGCTGGCGCCCACTCGCTGCGGGGATGGTCTTGACGGTCGAGCCAGGACTGTATTTTGCCCCTGGTCAGGAGGGGGTGCCCGTGGCCTATCAAGGTATCGGTATCCGCATCGAGGACGATCTCTTCCTGGATGCGGAAGGCCCGGAGATATTGAGCGCCGGCGTGCCCAAGGAGATCGACGAGATCGAGGACCTGATGGCCGGGGGGCTCGGCTAAACCCAGCCCACACCGGATCACGAATCGACTGTCTGGGGTTGCTGCTTGGGCAGAATGCGCAGCTCGGCGCGCTGGACACCAAAATTCAGAGCTTGTTGCACAGTGCTCATGAGAATGTCGGCAGCCATGTGGTAGCGCGGATTCATCACATCCCATACCACACCGCGAACGACCTGCCCGGAACCGAGCAGGATCTCGACGTGCTCGCCGCAGCGGTTACTGCCATTGCTGCGGAAGAACAGGTCCGGCGAAAGCGCTACCTGATTGGGGCGGGTCGGACCACAGGCCGACATGGCCGGGTCACTGTTGGTTTGCCAGGATACGGCGTTGTAAGCCGATACCCGATGCAGGTAGATCAGCTTGTGGCCGAGCATCATGGTACCATTGAGGGCAATCTTGGCGGCGTCTTGCGCCTGTAACTGTGCCTGCGTGGCTGTCAACTCTGCGCTTTGCTTGTCCATGGCCTGATGCAGCAAAGAAACCGGCAAACCTGGCTGAGCCAAGGAAAGCGCATTCGGGATCACCGCTGCCAACAGGGCTACGGCAATGCCTGCACTAACTTTTTCCAACAAAACGTTCGTCTCCTTTTACCTCGAGGCCCTTTGCATGGCTTGGGTACCTGTTGGCACCTTCTCTCAAGATAATTGTTTTCGGGGCGGAGACTATCGCAAAATTGTCAATAAAAATCAATGAAATATAAAATATTAGAAAAAACAGTTAGTTATCGTATCTTCTTGCTGTTATTGCGATTTTCTTGCACGAGACGGACAAATCCTTGCAACAACAGCAGGGGATCGTGCTGTGACTGCGAAAGTCGTGGCTGCAGGAAAGCCGCGTCGCCACCGGTCAGAAAGATCCTGCCGTCCGGCCATTCCTGCTGAAAGCCGGCGATGGCTTGGCGAATGGCCGCGAGCGTGCCATGCCAGACCCCTGACTGCATGCCGCCAATAGTATCGTTTGCTAGGAGTTCCGGGCTTGCCAGCGGACTGGTCGGTGGCAGCAGGGCGGTGCTCTGCTGTAGGCAATCCAGTTGACTTTGCAGACCGGGGAGGATCTGCCCACCGAGAAAGCGACCGTGCGCCAAGATATCCATGGTGATGGCGGTACCGGCATCGATGACCAATGCTGCACCATTCGCCACCTGCTGCCAGGCGCCGATGAGGCAACAGCGGCGATCAAAGCCGAGAGACTCGGGCGGCTGGTAGGCGTTGGGCAGGAGCTGGTGAAAGATTTCCGGGTTCCAGACCGGCAGATGACAATCCTGGAGTTCCCTCTGCCACGACTCCTGCACGGCAGGCACGACGCCGCCCAAGAAAATTTCTTCTGTCGCCCACCAGTCTGCCCATGACGGGGGCAGTTCGGCGAGAATCTGTGCAGGACTGTGCGTGCTGGCAAAGCGCCCTGTGGTAAAGCTCCTGCCGCCATCATCGGTATGGGCGAGGAGGGTGCGAGTGTTGCCGATACTGATGAGGATCATGGATGGAGCCGGATTTCGCCAGCATGGACAATGCGTTGCTGGATGCCATCGTCGATACACAGACGACCGTCGTCCTGGATGTCGAGCACCTGGCAGGTTTTTCGCTCGCCGCCCAGAGCAAACTCTACCTGCTTGCCGCGCAGGCGGTCCGCCTCCCGCCAGCGCTGGCGAAAGGCCGCGAAACCGCTGCGTTCCAGTTGCGCGAAATCGACGCGCCACTGCTGGATGATTGCCAACAGCAATTCCAGTCGGGTCATTCTGCAGCCAGCCTCGCACAGACTGATTGCCATAGGGAGCAAGTCAGGATCAGCGAGGACGTTGAGGCCGAGCCCGAGCACCCAGCGCTGGCCTTCCGCGCCGTGGCGCCCTTCAAGGAGCAGACCGGCGACCTTGCGCTGTCCAATCCACAGATCGTTGGGCCATTTGAGCCATAGTGCGGGTATCTGCTCCCGCAAAACCTGATAGACTCCGAGGCCGGCAACCACAGGCAATACCTGCGCATAGGCGGCAGAAATTTCCACAACCAGGCTGCAATAGAGATGTTTGCCGAAGCTGGAATGCCAGTGGCGCCCGCGCTGGCCATGACCGGACCACTGCGCTTCGGCGAGTCCGAGGCGCAGATGGCTTTCTGCCAGCAGGCGGGTATTGCTGGAATCGCAAAGAGGCCAGATGCCAATTTCCTCTTCCCCCAGCTGCAGGGCACTGGCCAAGGTCGGGAGATCCCAGGCCCGCTCCGGATGCTCTAGTTGCCAGGAGCCATTGCCGGCGATAAGGGGAATGCCCCAGCGTCGCGCTTCCTGCTCGCGCTGCCCGTCGCTAGGCTGACGGGCGACGCGGTGTCCCATGTAACTCTGTCGCAGGAGCGCGAGGAATTCTCCGCTCGGGGCTTCAGGAGCGGATATGACCGTCCCCCAGGACAATCCATTTCTGCAGGGTCAGTCCCTCCAGACCCACCGGGCCGCGCACATGCAGGCGATTGGTGGAGATGCCGATCTCTGCTCCCAGGCCATATTCAAAGCCATCGGCGAAGCGAGTGGAGGCATTCACCATTACCGAACTGGAATCGACTTCGCGCAAAAAACGCCGCGCATTGCTGTAATTTTCGGTGATGATGCTTTCGGTATGCTGCGAGCTGTAGGTGTTGATATGCTCGATGGCGGCATCCAGACCATCGACAATTTTCAGGGAAAGGATGGCCGCCAGATACTCGGTACCGTAGTCCTCATCCGTAGCGGCAACGGCCCCGGGAATGAGGGGCAAAGCCTCCTGGCAGGCACGGATTTCGACACCTTTTTCCTGTAGTGCGCTGGCAATGGGTAGCAGGAGATCGCCAACCCGATCCCGGTGAATGAGCAGGCTTTCTGCGGTATTACAGGTGCCCAGACGCTGGGTCTTGGCATTGACGACCACCTGCAGGGCCTTCTGGCTGTCGGCGTCCTGGTCGACGTAGACATGACAATTGCCATCGAGGTGCATGATTACCGGCACCGTCGCTTCGTCGCGGATACGGGCGAGCAGCCCCTTGCCGCCGCGGGGAATCACGACGTCCACGAAGGCATCCATGCGAATCAGGGCGCCGACAGCCTCCCGATCGGCCGTGTGCACGTATTGAACGAGGTCCAGGGGCAGGCCGGACTTGCCGAGGGCCGCGCGCAGTCGCTCGGCAATGGCCATGTTGCTGTTCAGGGACTCAGAGCCTCCCCGCAGAATGACGGCGTTACCCGATTTGACACAGAGTCCGGCGGCATCGGCGGTGACGTTGGGACGGGATTCGTAGATCATGGCGATGACCCCGAGCGGCATGCGCATGTGCCCCACCTGAATGCCGCTGGGCCGCATCTTCAGATCGGTGATTTCGCCCACTGGATCGGGCAGGGCGGCGATCTCCTCCAAACCCTGAGCCATGGCTTCGATCCGCTTCTCATCGAGACGCAGGCGATCAATGAAGGCCTCGTCGCGGCCGGCCTGTTCGGCGTTACGTAGATCCTTGCGGTTGGCGCGCTGCAGGTCATCGGCATCACGGCGCAAAAACTCTGCCATTTGCCGCAGGGCGTCATTCTTACGACCAGGCTCCAGGGCCAGTGCGCGCCGTTGCGCCTGGCGCGCACGCTGGCCGGTGTTCTGCATCAAGCTTTGTAGGTCTTCGGACATTTTCGCTCCTGGTCTGGGGCGAGATCATGGCGGTGCCCACCGGATGGGCGCGGCGATGATTTCGCGGGTCAACGGGTACTTTATTGTGCCGGGACTTTGCTGTTCTGGCAAAACTGCAGTGCGAGATCCGACAGGGCGGGCCAGAGCGGGCGCGCGTCTTGCCCCTTGATGCGGGCATCGATTTCCTGACACTGAAAGAGAGCCTGACGCAGGCGTTGCCGTGGTAGACGGCGGGCGGCTCCCAGCAAGCGCTCGCTGCGCGGCGGAAAGAGTCGTTCGCGGCGCAGAATCTCGGCAGTATTGCCTTCCTGTAGTTGCAGGAGCAGGACGAGGTCGCGATGTAGGGTCCACAGGATCAGGACCGGCTCGGCTTCTGCATCCCGCAGACGCCCGAGACTATGCAACACCGCATGCGGATTGCCCTGCAGGACGGCATCACTGAGATCGAAGACGGAAAACTGGCTGTTGTCGCCCAGCAGATCGGGCAGATCCACCGCCTCCAGGCGCTGGCCTGGGTATAGCTCCGCCCAGCGACGAATGGCCTGATCGGCAGCACTCACGTTCCCCAGGCTGTGCTCGGCAAGCAGGGCTATGGCCTCTCGGCTGGCATCGACCTTTGCCCGCCGCAACCGTTCTTCGACCCAAAGCGGCCAGTCGCTTGCTTCCGGCGGGTAGAGGATCACCAGGCCCAGGGTTTCACACTGGTCGAGGGTTTGAAACCATTTGAGTTTCTGGATGGCAGCGTCAGGCCGGGCACCGGTGAGGAGCAAACGGGCATCCTGCGGCGGGCGCCCCAACCAGAATTCGAGGGCGGCCAGGGCGTCTTTGCTCAGGCGTAGATCAGAGAGTCGCAGCAAAAGAATGCGCGGCTCGGGAAAGAGGGATAGGGCATCGCGTTCTTCGCGCAGGATTGGCCACGGATTATCCTGTGGCAAGCGCTGCAGGCGCAGAAACCCTTCCTGCTGCCAACGCTTGCGTACCTGCGTTTCGGCTTCGGCCAATAGGAAAGGTTCGTCGGAAAACAAGGCGTAGGCGAGGGCCTTGCCGCGTGCCAGCGCCGTGGGCCAGTCGCGCGCCTTGATGCGCATCAGCGTAGCGCTGGCGCGAGCAACACGCGGCGCAGCACGACTCTTGCAGCCTCGTCGAAGAGCTGCCGCTGACTCTCGATCTGTTGCTCGTTGGTGGCGAGGGGAGTGCCGCTGTTGTAGGTAAAGCTCTGCTCGACCAAGAGCGGTTCCGCCGGCAACAGGATCTTTTTGCCGCGTTGCACCCAGACGCTGCCGCGCAGGGTATTGAGGAACTCCAAGGCGGCACCCGTGCTGGGGCTGATGCTGATGGCCCGTTGGTTGAGGGAGATATTGTCGAGCCGCAGCACGGGACCATCTGCACTCGCAACATTGCCATCGCGTTCCAGGGCCCTCTCGACTGCCTGGGCGAGCTGCCCGCCAGCCGGGCCGCTGGCTTCGATGCGCAGGCCCTGGAGGCTGGTGGGGATCGTGCTGCCGCCGGGCAGATGGAATCCACAGCCGCCAAGCAGGGAAAGGCTGCCGAGAGCGATCAGAAATTGTCGGCGCTGCATCAGGCCACCACGATGTTGATCAGGCGACCCGGTACGACAATGACCTTGCGCACGGTCTTTCCTTCCAGATGCCGCGCCATCTCCGGATGGATGAGGACGGCGGACTCCAGCTCTTGGGGGGTACTGTCGGCAGGAAAATCGAGACGCTCCCGCAGCTTGCCATTGACCTGGATGACTAGGGTGACGGTATCGCTGTGCAAGGCTTCGGGATCTGCCTCGGGCCACGGATGGTCGAGAATAGCCTTGCCGTCGCCGATCTTGTCCCAGAGTGCCTCGGTGAGATGCGGTGCAAAGGGACTGAGCAGGAGCAACAGGGCACGTAGCCCTTCTCCCAGCACGGTGTGCTCGTCGCTGCCCGGCGTTGCCTCGGCCTTGGCGAGCTGGTTGCTGAGCTCCATGCAGGCAGCGATCGCTACATTGAAATGCTGGCGCTCTTCCATGTTGAGGGTGACGCGCTCGATGCACTGGTGCACGGCGCGGCGCAGGTTACGGGCAGTATCACTCAGTACTTGCGGCAGAGGTGGCACGGGTCCGTGATAGTCCTGCACCAGACGCCAGATTCGTTGCAGAAAGCGATAGGCCCCTTCGACGGCACTGTCCGACCACTCCAGCGACTGCTCGGGCGGGGCGGCAAAGAGGATGAAGAGACGCGCGGTATCGGCACCATAGCGATCCAGGATTGCCTGGGGATCGACGGTATTGCCCTTGGACTTGCTCATCTTGCTGCCGTCTTTCAAGACCATGCCTTGGGTGAGAAGGCGACGGAAGGGCTCGTCGTGTTTGCCATCGTTAGGCAGGAGTCCGACATCCCGCAGCAGGCGATTGAAGAAACGGGCATAGAGCAGATGGAGTACCGCATGCTCTACGCCGCCCACGTACTGGTCCACCGGGAGCCAATCGGCGGCGCGGCTATCGAGCATCTGCGTGGCATCGGGACAGGTAAAGCGGGCGTAGTACCAGGAACTCTCGACGAAGGTATCCATGGTATCCGTTTCGCGCTGTGCCGCCGCCCCACACTGCGGGCAATCGACCTGCAGAAATTCCGGATCGTCCAGTAACGGTGAACGCGGATCGTGCAGTTGATAATGGGTGGGCAGCACGACGGGCAGATCGGCTTCCGGCACCGGCACGACGCCACAGTGTGGGCAATGAATCATGGGAATGGGATTGCCCCAGTAGCGCTGCCGCGAGATGCCCCAATCGCGCAGGCGATAGTTGATGGTCTTCTTGCCCAGATCTTTGGCCGCCAGGGCCTCGGTGATGGCCGTCTTGGCTGTCTTGCTGTCGAGGCCATCAAAGTTTGCGGAATGGACAAGGCAGCCGGGCGTGGTGAGCGCGGCTTGCGGATCAGCAGCGCTCTCGAGTTCATCCTGCTCTGCGCGAATGACGATACGGATCGGCAGCCCATACTTGCGGGCAAACTCAAAGTCGCGCTGGTCGTGGGCGGGGACGCTCATCACCGCACCCTCACCGTAGCCCAAGAGGACGAAATTGGCGGCCCAAACCGGCAGCAGCTCGTCGGTGAGGGGGTGACGCACCTGGATTCCCAGGGGCACGCCTTCCTTCTCCTGCGATTCAATGGTCGCTTCCGATACCGCCACATGCTTGCAGCGCTCGATGAAGTGGGCGACCTCGTTGTTGCTTTCCGCGGCCTGTAGTGCCAGCGCATGTTCGGGCGCCACCGCCAGATAGGTGGCGCCAAACAAGGTATCGGGACGGGTGCTGAAAACCTTGATCACCCCGCTACCGTCGGCGAGGGGGAAGTGGATTTCCGCTCCCTCCGAGCGACCGATCCAATTGCGCTGCATAGTGAGTACTTGGTCGGGCCACTGCCCCTGTAGGGTATCCAGCCCGTCCAGCAACTCGTCGGCGTACGCACTGATGCGCAGGAACCACTGGCGAATCTCGCGGCGCTCCACTAACGCGCCAGAACGCCAGCCGCGGCCATCAACCACCTGCTCGTTGGCGAGCACGGTCTGATCCACTGGGTCCCAATTTACGGTGCTCAGCTTTTGGTAGACCAGACCTTTTTTCCACAACTGCAAAAATAACCATTGCTCCCAGCGATAGTAATCCGGAGTGCAGGTGGCAATCTCCCGCGACCAGTCATAGGAAAGCCCTAGGCGCTTGAGTTGCCCGCGCATGTGCTCGATGTTGGAAAAGGTCCAGTCTGCTGGTGCGGAGCCGTTCTTGAGTGCCGCATTCTCCGCGGGTAGCCCGAAGGCATCCCAACCCATGGGGTGCAAGACCGTTTTGCCGCGCATGCGCTGGTAGCGAGCGATGGCATCGACGATGCTGTAATTGCGCACATGCCCCATGTGCAACTGCCCGGAGGGGTAGGGGAACATGGCGAGGGCGTAGTATTTCTCGCCCTCAGGATGGTTCGGGGCGCGAAAGCTGTTCTCGCGCTCCCAGCGCCACTGAATGGCGCTTTCCAGATTTTGCGGGTGATAGGAATTTTCGCTCATGAGTTGACTTGCAAGGGAATGAAAATTTCGTTTTTGGGGCGCGGGCGATAGAGCATCAGGATCCGCCCGACTCGACCAATAGCCTCAGCACGGGATCCATCGACCAGTTTTGCGATACAGTCGTCACGCTCGTCCTTGTCGAGAGCGGGCAGGCGCACTTTGAGCAATTCGTGATCAAAGAGCGCACGGTCCAGTTCTGCTAGCAGGGCGGGGGTGACGCCCTGGGCGCCGACCATGATAATGGGCTTGAGGTGGTGCGCTCGGGCGCGCAGTTCTTGTCGGGCTTTGCTGTCCAGCATGCTATGCTCTGGTGTCCGGTCGGAAAGATCAGAAGTGTACGGTTCGCCGCTGGTGGGGTCAAAAGGAGAGAGGCGTGGCGCGCAGTAAATCGAGTGGACGCTGGCTCAAGGAACATTTTCAGGACGCGTACGTGCAACGGGCAGCGAAGGAGGGTTATCGCTCCCGAGCTAGCTACAAGTTGCTGGAAATACAAGAAAAAGACCGCATCTTGCGACGGGGCATGCGGGTTTTGGATCTTGGTGCGGCGCCCGGCGGCTGGACGCAGGTAGCGGCGCCAATCATCGGCCCGCAAGGGCGCATTGTTGCGGTAGACCGGCTGGCGATGGACCCCATTGCCGATGCCTTGGTGATCGAGGGCGACATCTTCGATGAGGACGTGATTGCGCAATGTCGCGAAGCCTTTCCCGAGGGGGTGGATCTGGTCATGAGCGACATGGCGCCCAATATGTCTGGAATCGCCAGTAGTGATCAGGCCCGCGCCATAGGCTTGTGCGAGTTGGCCCTCGATCTGGCCCGGGAGTGGCTGGTACCCGGCGGCACTCTGTTGATGAAGGTTTTTATGGGTGCTGGAGCCGAGGAGTTACGGCGGGAACTGCGCGCCAATTTTGCTAAAATCGTCGTGCGTAAACCCGACGCCTCCCGTGCCCGCTCGGCAGAGCAATACTGGCTCGCGCTGGACTTCCGCGGTTCGACAAAATAAACTGCAGTCCTCATGCGCGGTTAGCTCAGCTGGATAGAGCGTTGGCCTCCGAAGCCAAAGGTCACAGGTTCGAATCCTGTATCGCGCGCCATATAAATCAATAAGTTGTAGAGATTTCGGGCCAGCTGTTGGAAGTTTGTGTCCGAAATGTGTCCATTCTGTGTCCCCGTTGTGCCCATTGAATTCCCTCCTCTCATCAATCCTGCCCAGAATGACCATTAGCGTCAGTGTCCACTGGCTTGGTTTCAAGTGGGAATGAATTTGCCATACGCGGGTTCATCTCTGAGTTTCATCCGGGATGTGCTCAAGCAACTCTCCCACGCTACACCTGAGGAAGGCGCATATTTTATCTATGTTGTCTGTAGTAGTGTTGTATCCGCGTTGATTTGCAATTTTTGAAAGGGTGGTACGGTGGATTCCTGTCGCCGAGGCCATCTCCTCCAGAGTGATCCTTCTTCCTGACTGGAACTCTCGGTCGGCAAGTAGGGACTTGAGATGAATACGAATCATGCGAGAACCCTTCGGAGCCAGAGCGTCAATTGACGCACAGAAGCTACCATAGTCGAGAGGCTTCATCAAAATCGCTTGACATCGTGCCTGTGAAGAATAGAATGTCATATACACGCTACGTTAGATGTATGGAGGCATCATCATGAGCAACCTTACCTATGTGACGACTGAGGAACTCTCTCAAAAGATCAAATACGATTGTAGGACAATCAGGAATCGGTTAAAGGACTCCGTCCTTTTGGAAGGAATCCATTATATCAGGCCATTTGGTGGTCGGAAAATACTTTATATCTGGGAAAGGATTGAAGAAGATATGGTAAAGGTGTCATCTCAATCAAACTTTGATATTCCTTTGGCAAGAGGAGGTGTTTGCCATGGGAAGTATTAAAAATAGGCCTGAGACTGGAAACCTATTTTTTGATTTCCGGTACTGTGGAAAAAGATATAGAGAGCAAACTCTTCTCAAAGACACCCCAGCGAATCGCAAGAAGATGCAGAAGGTTCTTGATCGCATCGAGGAGGAAATTTCCCTGGGAACCTTTGAGTATGCGAGGTATTTTCCAAACAGCAAGTCCCTTGCGAGGCTGGATAAGCCTCGCCAGGAGCCCAAACGGGCTATTGATGCGTCGGCAGCAGAGAACGAGACTCCCTTCTTTGTGGAGTTTGGTCTTCAATGGCTGGAGGAGATGCGCATTCAGTGGCGCAACACGCAGATCAAAACGGTGACGGGCACGCTGGAGAAATACCTGAACCCAGCTTTCGGGAAGAAAAGGGTTGGCCTCATCACCAAGAGAGAAATCATGGAGTTTCGGTCGGACCTCGCCAAAGTCCCCGGCCGAAAGGGAAAGAAGCTGTCTGCCTCTCGTATCAACCATATTCTCACACCCCTGCGGATGATCCTCAATGAGGCGGCCAACCGGTATGAGTTTACCTCGCCCTACCATGGAATTAAAAGCCTCAAGGTTCCTCGTACGATCGTCGAGCCGTTTTCCCTGGAGGAAGTCGAGCTGATCCTGAGTACGGTGCGAAAGGATTTTCGCAACTACTTTCTGATCCGTTTTTTCACCGGACTACGAACGAGCGAGATCGATGGCTTGCGCTGGGAGAAGGTGGATCTCGAGCGACGACAGATTCTCGTGCATGAGGCCCTGGTCAACGGAGAGGTGGTGGAAACCAAGAACGATGGTTCCTTCCGCACGGTGGAAATGTCCCTTCCGGTTTACCAAGCATTTCTGGACCAATACGAGCATACAGGGAAGGGGAACTACGTGTTTTGTACTCGGGAGGGCACTCCCTTGCGACATGACAATGTAACGAACCGAGTCTGGTACCCGCTCTTGCGGTACTTGGGTCTCAAACGAAGGCGGCCCTATCAAACCCGCCACACTGCCGCCACGTTGTGGCTTGCTTCGGGAGAGAGCCCGGAGTGGATTGCTCGTCAAATGGGGCATACCACGACGGAGATGCTCTTCCGAACGTACTCACGCTATGTACCCAATCTGACTCGCAAAGATGGATCCGCCATGGAACGGCTGCTGTTGTCGCGCCTGGCCAATGGGGCGGTGGGGGAGGGGGACAATGAATAATCTCTCACCGGCCTACGAACAACGCAGGGACGAGCAAAAGCCAGCTGCCCGAGGAAAGCAGTCATCTGTTCTGGGGCGGCTCGCGGCAGCATTGGCGGCGACGTTTTCACTACCAGAACCAGAAACGCTCGCAGATCTTCTTGAGGTCCCGGCAGAAGAGGATATCTCCTCTCTGCTAGAGGCGTGGATCGCCAAGTGCCTGCTGGACCTTGATGAGGCGCAAGCTACGCAGTTTCTGCCCATGTTGGTGGCGCGCCTGGACCGACTGTTGACAAATGGGAGGGCCCATGAAGAATGATCTGCGGCGGGTATTGTATGTTCTGCGCCACCTTCGGGCAGGCGTCAGCCGGATTGGACAACCCTATTGTGCTTGCGAGCTCCTTGAGCCCGGAGGAATGATTTGGTCGGCCTATTGGTGGCAGAGATTTCCGCACCCTGGCTTGTGGCCTGATGGGATTGAGGTCTTGGCGACGGTTCGCCCTCGTCGATTAGGAGAGCGCTGGCTGCTGGATATTGAGTCGCTTGGTGTGGCCGCGCTAGGAGTTTCTTCGTGCGGCGTAGATCTCCCTTTTCCTGGGTGGTTGTTACCGTTGACTACGCAGCCACGGTTACTACGCGAGCTGTGGGCGCAGATCCTTTTTCTGCGTGATCCCTGGCTGCGAAGATTCAATCAGCGCATTCTGCATGATCCCGACATCAGTGTTCGCTGGGTAGAGATTCCCGCAAGCCAGCGGCATCACCATGCGGAACCCGCTGGTTTGCTTCGTCACAGCGTAGAGGCAGTGCGGTTACTCAGCAAAAGTCCGCAGATGTCGCAGCAAGAATGGGAAATCGCGCGTACTGCTTTACTGTGGCACGACGTGGGAAAGATCCTGGCTTATCAAGGGCAGCCGAGGCGACATGCGGAGGGATTTCTGGTGCAGCATGAGTTGGCCACGGTAGAGGTTTTGGCTCCACATCTGGCCTGGTTACGGCAACATGCCCCAGACTTGGTGACTGCGCTGAAGCTGCACTGGCATACCCCATACCGAGGTCGCCCGCTCATGCCCGGCCGGATCTTGGTAGAAGCATGCGACCGGACAAGTGCCGCTCTGGATAGTCGGGAGCAGGTGTTTCGCGGGGAACCCGAATGGCGGCAACTGGGACAAATGGAAGGGCCTGGTCCCATGACGCGGTATTGGCGATTGCGCACACCCGTACCACTGCTGGAGATCGATTCACCGTAATGTGTACACTGCATCGACATGATGCCAGAGGTTCTAGGAATATTGCCCCATAGGAAAGTCCATTGACTACCTCGGATGAGTTGACAGGACGCAGCCGTAAGATCCGCGGACTTTTGCCTCCTGCGGAATGCCAGGAATTCGTTCTTTTTTGGGATGGGCTCAGGGCAGACGCCACCGTATCCGATACAGCCATGCTCACAATGTTTCGTGATCTTGGGGTATATGGGCACTTAACAGAACTCGGAACTATTGCCCTTAATCTCCGGCAGATACTGGATCTGGTGATGGATCGCGCCGGTTGGGAGTACTCAGATCTAATGATGGATTGGCCTCCGTTAGTTGACTGGATTCTTCGTCATCCATCCCTTCTGCCGCAACCGAAGTATACGCGCGGGACTGCAGATAAGAATCCATTGGTATATCTCTGTGCGACCAGTCACCCGCTCTATACCCTGCTCTGGACTGATACGGATCCCAATCAACTTGAGGAGTTGCGTCTTCTGCAAGCGCATGCGCTGATTGCTCATCTGATTCAGGTAAGGATGCACGATGATCACCACTATGATTACCTGGCAGCAAAAAAGGCTCCTTACGCAGAAGTTATTGCAAATACGTATCGGATGAGTGTTGCTATTCGCGAGATATCTCAGATTTCTTCGCCAATACGGCCTGAAGACTTGCGGCCCGATCGCCCACCGGAGCAGTTTGCGGAGCAGATGTATTTGGTAAGCCAAGAGCTTCAGAAAAAAACTGCAAAAAAGAAGCAATCTTCGGACTCTGCCACTGGGGAGGGAGACGTGGAGTCTCTTGATGATTCTGACGGTCTCCCTGACCTTTTCCGTCAAGCGAGCATGCCCACGCGCACGCATTTGCAAGGATTGTCCTATGCTTTGGCAGAAACCTATGCGTTGCGCTCGCGTGGGCATCGTAGCCGCACGAAGGGAAGAGCAAGAGATCGGCGAACCATCCATGGTTATCTGCCACTATTAGAGCTTGCTAACGCTGATCAAAGCAAAGCTAACGATGATGACCCTGCGAGGCGGTCCGAAGCTGTACGCCGGGTGGTCGAAGCGGCCGTAAGTTTTCGCCACGATGGACGCGGAGCCAGAAAATATCAAGAAGAGTTCGACATTGATGAGGCGGAAAATTATGGCCAGGAAATGCTCGAGGTGGAGATTGGCTGTGCTTTGACGCAAGGAGGATACCCTGCCCTGCATACCCTTGCATTGCGCGGAAAAGTTCAGGCAGAGGCAGTGCAGAATCAGCTTTTCCCCTGGGATTACGATCTTCTCACCGACACGGCGGTGAAAAATCTCCTCAATACTATGCAGGAGACCTTTGAGCAGGAATTGCAGCGCACTACTCTGTCCATGACTGCCCGTCTTGTAGCATTGCTCGGTGTGATCCTGTGGACAGGCTGTAGTTTGGATGTTGCAAGAAAGCTGCGGATTATCCCTGCCGGAGAAGAAAGATGGGGTGGCGGCATGCTTGTGCTGGAGCATTGCTCCGCTACGGGTGGAGCATTCTGGAATCTTCAGGTTAGTCCTCCCAGCTATGCGCAGAGCGTGGCCAGTAGCCACGAGGCATCTGTTGATATCCAAGAGTCGGTTCTGAGGTTCCCAGATGTTGCAGGGGGGAGTCGGTATTTTCTGCAACTGCGGGAAAGGTACCCAGAGTGGGATTGCACGTTTCCCCGCCCGGAAAAGTTGCAGAAGCCTTTGCGGCGGTACCTAAAAATGGTGGATCCCAGCGGTTATCTGACCATCAGCAAGATCGAGGATTATTTATGGCGACACCTGGTGCTCCACGGAGACCTCGCTGAAGCGGATCTTCTCGTAGGTAAGCGCCACTACCTTTCTCAAGTGCGAAGATACTACACGGCGCTGCCCGTTGCTGTGTTGGAACGGCGCTATGTCGCCGTAGTGGAGCAACTGCAACGGGATATAGGGCTGCAGAAGGTGGCAGAGACGGACTTAGTTTCCCCGGCTAGCAAATATGTCGGCGCCGCCTATCGACCTACTTTGGTTGCGGTGCAACGTGCAGTTCATACTTTGCAGGATCGGTTGCAGGAGTCGGAAGGAGAGTGGGAATCAAAGGGCTTGGCTTCTGATCGTGTAAAACTGCAGCTTTGGCAAAAGTATTACAATCTCTACACGGTGTATACTTGGTTTTATTTTGCCTATGCCACTGCGGCGCGGGCAACCTGCAACACCTTGCCCCATGATCCAAGCTTCCCGCTCCATGAGGGATTTATCGCGTACTCGGATAAAACAACGGCTGATCAGTCGCACGTTCGCTTGGTTTGGCTGCCGGAAGCGTTGGCACGTCAATTGGCAATGCAACGCCTTCTTGCTGAAGAGTCGTGGGACATTAGGGCCCGGAACACTCGCGTAGAGAGGACAAACGGAAATTTCCTTTTGATCGCCAAGAGCGCCCAACCCCTATGCCCCAAAATTCTCCAGGCGCAGTTCGCTGATCTGTTTGGAGCGTTCCTGCCCGCCAATAGCCACCGACGATTTTGTCGTTCTCACCTCCTGGAAGAGGGGTGTCCGGCCGAAGTTGTCGATGCCTTTATGGGCCACTGGTTTGCCGGGGAGTCCTCTTGGAGTCGCTACTCCAGCCAGTCGGCATTGACCTATTTGCAGGAGCTGCAGCCCTATCTTCTGCGCATGTTGGATGCCCTGCAGTTTCGGTATATTCCGCTGGGGCTTCGTAAATTGTCGCATGGCCAGGAACGATGATGAAATCGTCTTTCAGGAGACGGCGCGTGGCCTCTGGGACGAACTATTAGCCACGCCTGGAGTCCGGCGCGGCAGCAGATTGTTTTCCGAGCAAGAGAGGCAGGCCTACAGAGCCTGGTTGGTAGGAGAAATTGTCGAGGCCAAGAAAGGAAGATCCCAAGAGGCTGCTGCCCAGGCTTACCCCGGTTTTTTGGAATCCCTCTGTGGTGACCGAAGCCACAATGTACAAGACGAAATCACCCGAGAGGCGCTTAGTCGTCTTTTGCATGATCGGGTGCTGGCTGCCTTTGACGTGGAAGAGTGGAGTGATTCCCGAAGGCCGATGCCGGCCAAGAAGGACTTGAAGTCTCGGTTGCCAGATGCAGCGAAGTTTTTACAGTTTTTGAGTCTTCTCATTCGTCGGGGTAACGCCGAAGGCCTGTGGCAATGGTGTCCTCCGTCCGTACCAATGCTCTTGGCGCGGGAACCAACGCCATTCACGCCGGAGGGAATGCGGGGATACCGCTACGTCCAGATTGCCCGGAAAACCTTTTGGATAGACCTGCAACGGTCCACTAAACTCGAGGGAATTACCGCGGAAGGCCGTATTCTGGTGAGCGCGTTGCTCTATGGTGGATTGGCGGATATCGGTGCGTTGCGAGAGCTGTTGAGGTCGCTGCGGCGGTCCACAACTGTCACGTATCTCTCTCGCGCGGGGATCTCCTATCTGGAGTTGGAGCTTCCACTGGGACGAAGTGGTCGGCGTCTGCGCCGTTGGTTCCCAGATCCTCTGTCGGAGATTCTGATATTGCGTTATCGGTTTTCAGGGGATGCCTCCGAAACGGTCACTCAAAAAAACGTGCTGGAAGCCATGGATGCCTATCTGCATAGCCTTCCCAAATGGGAGGGAAAATACCTGCGAGCTAGGTCTTTGTTGCGGTGGATCCCACAAACTCTGCGAATCGAACTTCCCCAGTTTCTTGGCGCCTATGCCACGGGCACTCTTCTCGCACACGCGGTTCGCCCTGACAGGTGGCTGCAACTTCACGGTCACCGAGCCACAACGACTAGCGACTTGTGCTTGGCAGAAGATGCTATCTTGCGAGAGACGCCTCCAACTGCTGCGGTCACCGAGGTTCGGGAGGCTTTGCAATCCGTGCCGTGGCTCATCAATTTGCGTAAGATATTGCGGGAGACGGACCGTCGTGTCGTGATCAAAGCATTAGCGGATGCACGGGTGGTGGGGTTCTCTGAACCATTAAGCCAAATGTTCTACGAATGGGCGGAACATCTTTTCAAGCATGGCTCTGCTTACCGGCATCGTCTGAGCCTGCGTACCATCCGGCGATATGTGAGTCGTCTGGCAGCGCTGATGCTACAAATGTTGGAGCCCCCCTCCTCGATTGAGACGTTTGGGGATGCCTCGTGGCGACAATTATATGAGGATCTGCTCGACTCAGTAGAGACGGAACACCAGCGCGCCTTGGTGGCGAGAGCGATTCGTGAGTGGCACCAGTACCTGGTGGAAAAGAAAGATGCTAGCCCTATCCCCGATCAGCAGCTGAGCAGTTTGACCGTAGACGTTGTACCCGATGCCCGTATTCTCGGCATGAACGAGTTTGAGCAGGTAAAAACGGAGATTGCCAGAGGTGCCCACGTTGAAAGGCATGTGCAGTTGCCAACGGTCTTGACGCTGGTTGCGATTTTGGGATTCCGTTGTGGGCTGCGGCGAATGGAAGCCCTTCGGCTGCGGCTCACGGATTGTCACCTGGAGGGTGTCAGAGCAACCCTCCTGATCCGCCCGTTTGCAGAGCGCTCGCTCAAAAGCCGCAATGCAACTAGGGCCATTCCCGTCCACGCGCTGTTGGAGCCGCAAGAGTTACAACTCTTGCGCGAATGGGTGCAACTCCGCAGAAAATCAGGTTCTCCGCCGGAGGGCTACGTATTTGTGCTGGAGGAGATTGGCCACAATCCGATTTCCCAGGAGATGGCGATGTCTCGCATTCACGAGGCCTTGCGAACAGTCACTGGCGACCCATTGATGCATTTCCATCATTTGCGTCACAGCTTTGCATCTCATTTGCTGTGGCGATTGAGTTTGGCGCAAGTACCCGTGGACGCAACGCCAGCCGTATTTTTTGAGGAACGAGAGGCTGCGGGTCAGCTCTATCAACATCTCTTTGGCCACAGCAGAAGCAGCCGCAAGCTCCTCTATGCCCTGACGAGTCTCTTGGGGCACTCAGGACCGGAGGTCAGCGCACAACATTACGTCCACAACCTGGACCTCATCCTCTTCGTGCATCTCCAGGATCGGATTCCCAAAGACGTGCACTCTTGGTGCGCCTTTGCTCACGAGATCCCGCAGTCGTCACTGTATCGGATTTGGAAAAATAACGGGATGGGAGGGATCGTTGATCGAATTCGACAAGCCTACGTGCAGCGGGTGAAGATTCCAGAAATTTGGATGCCGGATCCGGAGGGAAAAGTTCAGAAGCGACGTCGCCTGTTTGTTGATCCACTTCCGCTTGAGGATCTGTGGCGAATTTTACGGCTTGGATTACTTGCCGACGCTACATCCCTGGGATTAGAAGAAAGTGCTCTGTGGGATCAGCTGTCGGAGGAATACGGTTTGAGTGCAGCACAATTGCAAGCGATGGCGTCCAAGGCGAAGTGGATATACGCGCTGCGAGGAAATATGGGACTTCGCCATCACGCGATGAAGCTGACTGGAGCAGGGGGTGAAGTATCGCTGGCGTTGCCAGCCAAGATGCGAACCAAGCCGGATCTGGCGGTTTACGAACAGTTGGTACCGTTTTTTTGGAAGAGTATCGAGAAGGATCCGCGGCTGGTTGCGGAAGTTTTGGATAAATACCTTGTGCAAGCATGGGCCAGCCACCCAGGATATTTTTTAGGAAAATCTCCAGATAAACCGGAAGACGTGATGGCATTCCGAGAGCTACTTTTCGACTGGGGTGTCAAGCCAGGACAAGTTGCTTATGTAAGTTATGATCCCGCAGAGAGGTCGGTTTGGCGTTCCCGCTGGAGGCTGGCACTCCATTTGCATAAAGGTATCACTGTGGAAATCAGATCTCTTCCAGAACACCAGAGAGCTGGTGAATGGCTCCATGTGTACCCAAGATTTTTGAAGGAAGGGAAGACGCAGGCTGCAGCTGCTTCACCAGGATTCACTTATTTGCTAGTCATGGCTGCAATTTTTCTTGCGGGAAAGATATAGCGGCATTGTGGCCGAACATCGCAGGTAAATGCTTTGTAAGCTAATACTTCAGGAGATCTCTCGATATTACGAAGAGCGATCTTGAGCTAGACGGAACGCTGCGTCTTGAGCTGAAGAACTATTGCACGGTGTAAAACGCTTTGTCCGTGGGCAACATCACTGACACGTAGGGCCACCAGATCGCGGCCACGCAGTTTGCTGTCTATGGCGAGATCAAACAAGGCAAGGCCGCGGATTCTGGACGCCAACTGTAGACGGATCCGGATAGCCCAGACCTCCTGCAACTTGAAAGGGCGTTTTTGGCCGACGATCTTGCCCTTGTTCCAGGGTATGGAGGATGATGAGGTTGAACGGTTTCTGGCTTGCATGACACAATCTCCTCTGCGAGGTGAGGTTAAGGGTCATTGTCTCACCGTTGCCCAAAAGAAAAAGGGCGGTATCAGACTGGAAGCGGACATTTAGGCTCAACCGCAGTTTGGTATAAGCGGCATCAGAAAACGATGTGGGGCAACACGATTCTGGCTGATACGATCAGCCGTCGATGCATTTATACAGGGTCACTATTTAAGAAACAGAATTCTGATCTGCTCGATTTTCCTCAAAAAGAAAAGCACTTTCCACCGCGCCCAACACCACATCTTCGAAGATCTTTAGGCAGACAGCATTACCTGCCGAGCCAGCGATAACAAATAATGGGGCCAAGTGCTCTTCCCTTGGTTGGGCATATTGTGCGCCCGGTGCATCAGCCCATCGAAATAGTGCGTTCTATGGTGGACCCATTGGTCAAGACCAAAAGTGTTTCAGTTTAAGCTAGTACTGACGTCTTCATTCGCAGCGGATTGGCGCTGCCCCACGTCTTCCTTGGCGACCTTTTGGTCCGCTTTGGGATACTTGTCCACGATACAGGCACCACCGCCCTGCCCAGTCCGATAAACGAGATCAGGAGTGGCGTAGCCCAGCGATTGATGGGGGCGAAGGGTATTGTAGCGCTCGAAATAATCGGTAAGCCCGATCAGTAATTCCGGCACTCCCGCATAGGCCTTCAGATAGATGTCCTCATACTTCAAGGATCGCCACAAGCGCTCCACAAAGACATTGTCCAAGGCTCGGCCACGACCGTCCATGCTGATTTGCACATCATGGGATTTGAGTACGCCGACGAAGGCCTCGCTGGTAAACTGGCTGCCCTGATCAGAATTGAAGATCTCCGGGACTCCGTAACGCTGTAACGCTTCTTCCAGGCAATCGACACAAAAGGGCGTATCCATTGTGTTGCTGATTCTCCAGCTCAAGACCTCACGGCTGTACCAGTCCATGATGGCGACCAGGTAGACAAACCCCTGCTTCAGCCGAACATACGTGATGTCCGTGCTCCACACCTGCCCAGGCCGCTCAATCACCAAGCCCCGCAGTAGATAGGGATAGACCTTGTGCTCGGGGTGCGGCTTGCTAGTATGTGGCCCTGGCGGCATGCCCGCGAGACCCATCTGGCGCATCAACCGTTGCACCCGTTTTCGATTGACCAAGAAGCCCTTTTTCCGCAAGCACACCGTCATCCTGCGGCTCCCCAAATAGGGGGTATTCGTATACAAGGCGTCGGTGGCGTTCATGATCTCTACATCCTCCCCGTTGGGCTCCGTCGCTTTCCGTTGAGCATACACCGTGGCTCTGGCCACACCCGCCAGCTCACATTGCCGACGCAGGGGAATTTGACAGTGCGGCACAATCCAGCCCCTGCGCACTTCTAATGGGAAAGTCCGGACTTTTTTTGAGCCAATCCAGCTCGACTTTGAGACGCCCAATCTCGCTGTACAGGCGATCCGGATCACTCCGGGCATCCAGCGGCTGCGGTCCTCTTTTCCCTTCAAACAACGTCCCTGCGAGATCCTGAATGGCCTTCTTCCACTGCGCCACCTGAGAAGGATGCACACCTTGCTCCTGCGCGATCTCGTTTACCGTCTTCAGCCCACGGATGGCCTCCAGACCGACCTTCGCCTTGAAGGCTGGACTATACACATTCCTCTTTACCACACTCATCGTCTTCTCCGTGCCAGACGATAGCTTAAACCTCTGTCTCAAATCCGGGGTCCACTATATTCTTCCGTTCTTCTGGAGCCTGCGTTGTAAGAGTTTCTGTTAACCACATATCAAAATTTTTGCCAGAGACAGAACCAGTTTGATTCTTCATTCCTCGGAGTAAAACCGGGATATTATGAAACGTATTTCCAGAACCAATTAGCAAGATGTTATGCTCGCGCAGTACGCGCAAAGCAGTTCCAGCCCGATAATGTAATTCCGGGTCCAGACTGTTATGTAACGATAACTGTATGAACGGAATATCGGAAAAGGGAAAAGCAACCTTCATCGGGACGAAGACTCCATGGTCATAGCCCCGCGTTGTATCCAGCGCGGTGGGTAGCCCAGCGGATTTCAGAAGCTGTGATACTTCTGTTGCCAACTCCCGACTTCCTCTGGCCGACCACTGCAGTTGGTAGGTTTCCTCAGGGAATCCATAATAATCGAAAATTAAACCGGGCGATGGATTTGCCTGCACGATAAATTGACTGGCTTCCCAATGGGCGGATACGACGATGACCGCATCAGGACGCTTGGGCAGCAACGTTTGGATACTCTCCAGAAACTGTCGATGCCTGTGCCAGGTGTCGGCTGGATCCCAGTCCATGAAAAAGCATGGCCCTGCGCCATGAGGAATGTATAAGCTCGGTTGTTGCATGCGGCCACCAGCACTTGTCGAAAAAGATTTGTCAGGGGTGGCGATTGCTCACCCCTGACTATGCTTATTGTTTGATGCCTTCTACCTCGACCTTAATGGCGATGGAATTAGACAATCCCTCCGGGAGATAGGCGTCCATACCAAAATCCGAGCGGTGGATGGTGGTCGTCGCGACAAAGCCCGAGAGATAGCCGCCCCAGGGTTTGGGCAGGTAGGAGACGTTGCCAGCACCCAACTCGCGGACCTGAAAGACTACAGGCTTGGTGACGCCATGCAGGGAGAGGTTACCGTAGAGATCCCCAGTCTTCTTACCGGCAGGAACATACTTGCTGCTGACGAAAGTGATGTCGGGGTATTTCTTGACATCAAAGAACTCTTTGCTGCGCAAGTGCTGATCACGTAGAGCGAAGTCGGTATTGATACTGCCAGCAGGAATCGTAATTCTCACGCGATCCTTGGCGGGGTCTTGCGCGTCGAAGGTATAGGTGCCGGAGATCTGGTCAAAACGGCCAGTAAATTCCGTAATGCCCACATGACCGATGGTAAAGAGCACATTGGTGTGCTGGGGATCGATGCGGTAGCTACCGTCGGGATTGCCATTGAGGAAGCTATAGTGCTTCGCTGGTGCGGCAAGGGCCGGTCCTGCGACCAACACTGCAGCTGCTACCAAGGCGGTGGTTAGTTGTTTTGCAGACATGGAATTCCTCCGTATTTACCCAAACAATTTCGTGCTGATTTCTGCCACATGCCGCCCTTGGAAGCGGGCAATGGCAAGCTCGTTGGCCGAGGGCATGCGGCTGCCGTCGCCCTTGGCCAGGGTGCTGGCGCCGTAGGGAGTGCCACCGCTTATTTCGTCCATAGTGAGGAGCTCGGGGCAACTGTAGGGTACGCCAACGACGATCATCCCCTGGTGCAGCAGAAAGGTATGGAAGGAAGTGATGGTCGTCTCTTGGCCACCGTGCTGTGAAGCGGTACTGACAAAGACGCCGCCGACCTTGCCCACCAAAGCCCCCCGTTGCCAAAGATTGCCCGTGCGGTCCAGAAAATTACGCATCTGCCCACTCATGTTGCCGAAGCGCGTAGGTGTGCCAAAGAGAATGGCATCGTAGTTCGCCAAGTCGTCAGGATGCGCTTCGATCGCCACCTGGGTCGTTTTGGCGTGCAGGCTGGCCAGGGTCTCCGTCGGCATGGTCTCGGGGACGCGTTTGATGTCCACCTGGGTACCGGCTACGGAACGGGCACCCTCGGCTTCCGCCTGTGCCATGGCTTCTACATGACCCCACAGGCTGTGATATAACACCAGAATCTTACTCATGATGTTCCTCCTTGCTGGACTCCACCTAGAGTCTGAGGTTCAATAGACCACTCTAGATTCTTTTTGTAAAGTAGGTACTTCAAAGTAACCAATATGCGCCAATCTCGACAGGAACAGGCTTGCCCCATGGATCAACTCCTGCGGCTGCTGATGGGACCATGGACCACCTACATCCTCTGGGTACTGGAAAATCAAGGCACGCTGCGCTTTGGCGCCCTCAAGAAAGCCATCCCCGGGATCTCGTCGCGCATGCTGACGGAGCGCTTGCGCGTCCTGGAAAGCGCGCAGATCGTCTTTCGAGACTACCGCCCAACCATTCCCCCCGAGGTCTCTTACGGTCTGACTGATCGTGGCCGGGAGCTTGGTACCGTGCTTGCCAAACTGAATACCTTAGCACAGCGCTGGTTCAGAGAAGAGGAAGCATCCAATAGCGAATAACCTATCCCTGATCGCCCAAGAGAGTCGGCGTGCTCAAGCCTTTTCGCACGTCCTTGCGCGATCGGCCTTGCGCTCCCGACCAGATTTCAGGCGCGTCGGCGCCCTGGTCACCGGCGTGTCAACATGCGCCATCGTTGGGGCGCAGGTGCAAATGGCTACTGGGGACGCGCTCCCGCTTCGCTCTCTAGGCTCTTAGCGGATTAACATGTCGACTGGAAGGTTGCCAGGACACCAAAGATGCCTGGGCGGCTCCAGTTCGATGCTTGCCGAGCGCCAAAGAAAAGCGGTAAGTTCGCCCTGATGCCCAGGGTCGCAAAAAGACTGAGAGCGGTCGTTCGACAAAACAGACAATGCACCTTGGCACCAGCGTCCAGCCGGCCGTAACGTGGAACCTTCGGTCAGGACTGTCGGCGACGACCCACTTCACAACCAAGACTGCAAGACATACTCTACATGTATCGAAAGTTGTTCATGCAGATCAGCGTCATGCGACCAACTACCACTATACCGCGAGGCCAAAGAACCGGCATTGGCCCGGATGTCGCACGAGTTAGGACTTACGCGATTGGACCGCATGATTTTGTTCGATAAAAAGGGTATCCTGTTGCAACAACGTTAGGAGGGTCTATGCAGCCACAAGCAATCCCACAGTTCCCACACCCTGAACTGATCGGGAGCTTCCGGCAGTTCGGCCCCTTCGGGATCGCCTATCAAGTGGTAAGAGAAGGACGCTCAACGGACCGTGGATGGACTGTTGAGATAGAGGTTCCATCTACTGGAGAGCATCTGGAGTACCCTCTAGGCTCTGCCTTGGACGATCCAGAAGCCGGATAATGTTTGCGATCGCCTTCGATCTGATAGTCAAGGAGACTGCCGCACGCCACCCCAAAGGGGTCTCGGCGGCCTATGCAGAAATAGGGGCAGCGCTTGCCACCTATGGATTCCGCTGGGTCCAGGGAAGCATTTATGTCTGTGAGAACGAAGATATGGCGAACCTCATGGATGCCATCGACGCACTGACCGAGATGACCTGGTTTCCTTCATCCGTTCGTGACATCCGGGCTTTCCGTGTAGAGCAGTGGTCGGATTTCACGGCGCGGGTGAAGCGCCGAGGAAGGAAAGAATGACCCCGTTCATCGTAATGTCCGATGTTGGCCGGTCATCAGCGGCACCAGGCGCTTGTGGAATCAGGCAGTTACGATCGCAGGCCTTCGGCGTCACCGGACCAAACGATGCATTTTGTCTGACTACCTTGCGGACGCTTCTATTCAAAATTGAGACTGGAATATGCATGTTATATTGCGCGTCAAGATGTTACTCTGCATCGTATATCGTTCTAATTAACGTTAGCCAGAAAAGATATGCCATACGTATTCATCAGTTATAATACCACAGAAAGACATGTCGCTGCTCGGGTTCATAATGCTTTAGCCTCAGTTAATATCCAATCATTCATGGCACATGAACATATTCAGGTGTCAGAAGAGTGGAGGCAAAGAATTCTTCATGAGATAGTTTCATGCGATATATTCTTATGCATTCTTAGTCAGGCCTACTTGACTTCACACTGGTGTTTACAGGAATCTGGAATTTCAGCGGTTCGTGGTGGCATGACAGTCATTCCACTTTCCATTGATGGAACAATTCCGCCTGGATTTATCGGGAATATCCAGTCGACGAGAGTGGACCCAAATACTCTTTCTCTAAACGATCTGATTCCCGGCCTAGCAAATCATGACTTTAATTTTACGTTTGACATAATGCTCAATAAGCTAGCAAGATCTCAATCCTTCCGTGGCGCGGAGGAAAACTTTAGATATATTCTTCCTTACCTCCATCGATTGTCTCCTGAACAGGTCGTGCAACTCCTTAGGGTATCTATTAGAAACAACCAAGTCTTATACGCCCATTTGTGTGCCAAGCAATACCTACCTCCGCTGGCACGAGATTATGGAAACCTCCTTACCCGAGAAGAGCAAGAGGAACTCGATGGTGTTCTGTCGGTTTACGCCAACTAACCCAGAGGTCAACACGAACGCTCCACTAAAAAACAGCTGAGCGCTGATTACCTCGGGCGTTGCGTCGATCTTGGCTACTGCTTTGCCAGAGACAGCATTCTTCTTGCAATCCATGGTTTGCAAGAGTAGCGGCCATGCCAACGAACTTAAAGAGTTTTATATTCCGAATTCTGATGGGCCACCTATGTCACCAGATGATTATGAACGCCCGCGCCAAAGGTTGTTGACATTTATAGTTTTCTATGTAAACTATTAACTATCGCATCCCTCCTGGAGACACTTAATGACCACCATACCCACCACCAAAGCCCCAGCTGCCCCGATCCCCGCACTGTTCGACAGCCTTGGCATTAAGCAAGTTTCGAGGAAAGACCAATTCTCAATCGAGTACGCTTCCGGATTTCTGACTGCCACTGTAAAGCATCACGATGGATCGGTTCATGTTGTGAGGCGCAGTATAGGAAATAACGGCTTCTCTGAGGTCACAACCTTTGATCCAAACAAGATGAGTAGAGACGACCGCGATAAATTAATCAGTCGGTTGAGCAAAGATGGTTTTTCACAGTCTGAGATAGCTCGTCGCATCGGCTTCAGCCAAGCAACAGTAAGCAATGCCCTTCGCAAACAAAAATCAACTTGATGATTGTTGCGGGAAGACCAATGCATACTTGGGTCAAATGTCAATATCTCATGCCTTATTCAAACGGGAATTAATATTATAAAAACCAGGGTTTTCTGAACGTCCCCTTTCTGGACGGATTTGGCCCCCTTTCGGGGCCTTTTCCTGCCCAGAAACTTATCCACCATTCAGAGTTCAATAATGGCCTATGATATGATCAGAATATTCCAACCTGACGAAATCTGAACGTCCGCTTACGCTGCATCACCGCCCATTCCCTGGCTACAGACTTACCGCAGACTGAGGATTTCGTCCAGCAAGTTCATCTGGTGTGCTTCTTGGCTCGCTGCCTGAACAGGGGCAAGGCTGCTCTCGGTGATCCCCAGCAGGCGCACGGACGCGCTCTTGGGAACTGCTCGGTCAAGTAACTCTGGTAGCAATTCCGCGATAGCATCCGTGTTCCCGATGCCTTCGGTCGCCGTATGCGCTCTGGTGACCGTGGTAAAGTCGGGAAAACGTGCTTTGATGTTCACCGTGTAGCCCGCCAAGGCGAGCACCTGGAGACGGGCCACAACCTGCGCGGCCATTTCCTGCAGAGTGGCCAGCATGACGCTTCGATCCTCCAAGTTTTTGGAGAAGGTGCGTTCGGTCCCCACCGACTTCCGTTGGCGGGACGGTTGGACTGGTCGTTCGTCGATCGCCCGCGCCACATCGTAAAACCAGCCTCCCGACTTGCCGAAATGGGTCACAAGAAACTCCAGCGAGAGGTTCCGTAGATCCAAGACCGTTTCCACGTCCATTGCCGAGAGTTTTTTGACGGTGGCCGGACCCACTCCATGCAGCTTGCCAACGGGCAGCGGCGACAAAAAAGCAAGGCCGCGCTCAGGTGGGATGACAAAAAGCCCGTGGGGCTTTCGCCAGTCGGAGGCCAGTTTGGCCAGCAGCTTGTTGTAGGAGACCCCTGCTGAAGCCGAGAGTCCGGTTTCTCGATGGATGCGATCCAAGATCTCCCGAGCGATTTCGACTGCCAGGGCTCCGTCGGCAGTGGTGGCAGTCACGTCCAGAAATGCCTCATCCAGAGAAAGGGGTTCCACCAACGAAGTGTAACTGCGCAGGATGGTCATCACTTGGCGGGAGGCTTCCCGATAGGCATCCATGCGGGGGCGGACAAAGATTGCCTTGGGGCAAAGCGAGCGGGCCCTGGCTGATGACATGGCCGAGTGGATACCAAATCGTCGCGCCTCATAGCTGCAAGTCGCAACGACACCCCGGCCATTGGTGTCGCCACCGACAATCACCGGCAGACCACGGAGCTCTGGCCGATCGCGTTGCTCCACAGCCGCAAAGAACGCGTCCATGTCCACGTGGATGATCTTGCGGAGCTCCGGGCTGCGCTCTTCTGGTGTTTGGCTGGGCAATCGATAACCTCCTCGCCTAATCTGGAGAGTCTATCAGATGACGTGTGACAAGGGCGGCCATAGACCAAGGATCTGCGGCGGACGGGCATAGGACTGTTAATCAGCGTGCAAAAGTGAACAGGTGCAGGTAGGAATCAGCGTCGAAAACTGAACACCTGCTACCCTCTCGGGATTTGGCCTGGGAGGTACCTGGAGTGCTTTGCATGGAAACGATTGCCAAGATTCGTCTGCTGTATCACGTCAAGAAGAAAACTGTCAGTGAGGTTGCCCGGGAAGTGCGCATGTCGCGCAACACGGTCTACAAATACCTGCATCACGATGGAGACATCCCCAAGTACATGCGCCGGTCCTCGGCGAAGCCCCAACTCGGGCCTCACGAAGCCATTCTGCAGAAGTGGGTGGAGACGGAGTCGCATCTGCCCCGTAAGCAGCGTCGCACGGCGCGCCGACTCTTTGAGGATCTGCGCAAGGAGGGCTATACCGGGGCCTACGATAGCGTCCAGCGCTGGGTGAAGCACTGGAAGGTCGCTGCACATCCGGGCGTGCAGAAGGCCTATATCCCTCTCGTCTTTCGCCCTGGCGAGGCCTATCAGTTCGACTGGAGCACCGAGACGGTCGTTTTGGGCGGCGTGACGCACACCGTGAAGGTGGCGCAATTTCGGC
>NZ_JBYCKU010000067.1:0-7360 GCF_057473545.1 Acidithiobacillus sp. TH-A67 | reverse complement strand
TCGATCTCTTCCTGCGGGCGGTGCGCCATGGCCAACTGCCGTTGCAGGCGATTGCGGGCAAATTCGATGAGTTGTTGGCGACCCTGTTGCCGCAGTTGCCAGATTTCGGTGTCGGTAACTCTACAGAATTGCGCTTGCAACTGTTGCGGATCCCAAGAACGCCACCGTTCGACACCGGCATATTTGCTCCACATTGCATCAGACATGACACTATCCCAGGAAGGAACGTGGACACCATTGGTAACATGCTGCACCGGGATTTCTACCGTGGGCCAACGGCAAAAGAGAGGTTGGAACAGGTGTTGACTGACGGCTTGGTGTAACTCGCTGACGCCATTGACTGCAATGCTGCCATGGATAGCGAGCCAGGCCATGTTGAAGGGCTCGTTAGAGTTTTCAGGGCATTCTTTCCCCAACGCCAGTGTTTGCGCCAGATTCGCTTGTAGATCGGGCAATGCTGCGTTGAGATAATGGGTGACCAAAGACACGTCGAAACGATCGAAGCCAGCAGCTACCGGGGTGTGGGTAGTAAAGATGTTGCCAGCGCGGGTGGCGTTCAGGGCGCACTGGAAGTCGGTCCCATGATCACGCATGTGACTCTGGAGGCGGGCTAGGATGGCAAAGGCGGCGTGCCCTTCGTTCAGATGACAGATATCTATCTCTATACCGAGATGGCGCAGCAGCAGCCAACCGCCAACACCCAGGCAGATCTCCTGCTGCAGGCGCATTTCCGGCCCGCCACCATAGAGTTCGGCGGTAATGCCCCGGTCGGCAGGGCTGTTGAGTGGATCGTTACTGTCAAGAAGATAGAGCGAAACTTTTCCGACACGGACCTGCCAGGCACGAAGAATCAGTGTACGTCCCGGTAATCCGACTTCTATGCGCAGCCAATCCCCGTTTTGATCGGCCACCGGAGTCACTGGAAGCTGGATGGGATCATTGTAGGGAAACTGCTCTACCTGTCGCCCCGCTTCGTCGATAGCCTGCCGAAAATAGCCTTGTTGCCAAAGTATGCCAATCCCCGTAACAGGAATTCCGAGGCCACTGCTGCTTTTCAGGTAGTCACCCGCAAGCATACCAAGCCCGCCAGAGTAGATGGGTAACGCTTCCGACAGCCCGAACTCCATGCTGAAATATCCTACACTGGAAAATAGAGGGTCGGGAAACTGTTTTTGGAACCAGCTGGCATCGTTTTGGTATTCTCTGTATGTTCTTAGAATACGGGCCAAATCTGCCTTGAATTGCGTGTTTCGAGCGAATTGTTTCTTTGTGTCTTCTCTGAGATTCTGGAGAATCAACCATGGATTCTTGGTTTGTTCCCACAAAACTGGATCCAGGGTTTTCCATAATATCTCGGTAGAACGATCCGATGACCATTGCAAATCCATGGCGAGCTCAATGAGGCCGCCCAATGACTTAGGAAAATTCGGCAGAAGGTAACCGGATAATGCTGATGTCATAGCTTACTCCTTGACTGTAAGTTAGAAGCGAATAGGTCTGATGAATGCTTGTTTCCCAGCAAAGGTAGCGGCTGTGCCGAGCCATTCCTCTATTCGCATGAGCTGATTATATTTTGCCACCCGTTCTCCACGGGCTGGGGCCCCGGATTTGATATGGCCGCAGCCCAGCGCGACCACCAGGTCGGCAATGAAGTCGTCAGTAGTTTCCCCGGAGCGATGGGATACAAATGCCCCCCAGTGATGGAATTGTGCTAATCTTGCAGCTGCCAGCGTCTCTGAGACTGTGCCGATCTGATTGAGTTTGATAAGCGCTGAGTTGGCGATATTGTCCTTGATTCCACGGGCAATGATCGTTGGATTGGTGCAAAAAATATCATCTCCAACCAGCTCTATTTTATCGCCAAGTTTCTTGTTGAGAATTTTCCAGCTTTCCCAGTCATCTTGAGCAAGGCCATCTTCCAAAAGGACGATGGGATAATTGTCCACCAGCTTGATGTAATAATCGATCATTTCCTCACTGCTGAGAGCTCGATTTTCCGTATGTAGTTGGTACTTACCATCGTGATAGAACTCTGATGATGCAGGGTCGACGGCAATGCCACAATCCTTCCCCGGAACAAATCCAGCCCGTTCGATTGCCGTAACCAGGAGATCATAGGATTCCTGATTTGAGTGGACGGCAGGTACAAATCCTCCCTCGTCACCAATGTTCACTGAAAGGTGTTTCTCCAGGAGTACGGACTGAAGGGCATGATAAATTTCCGAGCCCCAACGCAGGGCCTCATGGAAATTTTCCGCGCCGTAGGGTACCAACATACACTCTTGGAAATCGGCTCCCAACCAATGGGCATGCACGCCACCATTCAACACATTGAAGCACGGCACGGGGAGCTGTGTCGCCCCAGGACCTCCGAGATAGGCATAGAGGGGTAAATCACAGGCGTCGGCAGCCGCTCTTGCACAGGCCATTGATATTCCGAGAAGGGCATTTGCACCTAAACGTGCCTTGTTGTCGGTGCCATCAAGTCCGATCAGAGCATTATCGATGGCCCTTTGGTCCCGGACATCCAGGTCTATCAGATCAGGCTCTAAAATCTCCTCTATGTTATGTATGACTTGGAGCACACCTTTTCCCCCGTAACGTTTTTTATCTCCATCTCGCAGTTCAATCGCTTCCTTGCTACCAGTGGAAGCGCCTGAGGGTACAGCTGCGCGCGAACGGCGCCCGTTACCGAGAAGCACCTCGACTTCAACGGTGGGATTACCGCGGGAATCCAGAATTTCTCTGGCGCTGACTTCTACAATATTCGTATGCATACCATTCTCCCTATGCTTTGCTGGGGTTGACGAGTGAAAGAATTTCCATGCGGTTGGTGCCGCCCGGATGGCCTTTGCTTGGGCCTTGCGTCAGAATGACTTCGCCGGAATGAATACCCTGTGCCATCAACCAACGCTGGACGGCCTGTGTCCAGCTGTCCTCGGGGTGAGGAAATTCAACCGGGTACACGCCATAATGGAGGGCAAGACGTTGGCAGGTAGCGGCATGTGGACTCAGGGCGAGGACCCAGACAGGGGATCGGTAGCGGGCGAAGCGTGCGGCCGTAGCTCCCGTCTCTGTTGGGATAATGACAAAACGTGGACCCAGTTTCTCCGTACTCAGCCAAACATTTTGGGCAATCAATGACTCTACCGAAGAGGGCTCTGCAAATTCATTCGCCAAAGGCTGCAGTTCTCCTCGGTTTTCTTCCGCGATACGAGCGATTTCGGCCAGGGTCTTGACCGCCTCAACGGGATAGTCTCCCATTGCCGACTCTTCTGACAGCATGACTGCGTCCGTGCCATCCAGGATGGCATTGGTGACGTCGGTAACCTCGGCGCGCGTTGGGCGGCTGTTACGAACCATGGACTCCAACATTTGTGTAGCTGTGATAACGGGCTTTCCTTTTGCACGGGTTTGGCGTATCAGGCGTTTTTGTAGTACGCCTATCTCGGCAATGGGAACTTCAACGCCTAAATCGCCCCGAGCAACCATGATCCCGTCTGCTGCGGTGATAATTTCATCCAAGTGTTTTAGTGCCCGGGAGCGCTCAATCTTGGCAATGAGAAAGGGAGAATATCCCAACGATGTTGCCTCGTTACGCACCTTGTGGAGATCTTCGGCATCATCGACGAAAGACACGCTAATGCCATCTACACCTGCCTGCAGTGCGAAGGCCAGCAACTCTCTGTCTGCCGGTGTGAAGGCGCCGCCGCGTAGCGAAACCTCGGGAAGGTTGACGCCTTTGTGAGAGAGTAGGGTGCCACCAACAACGACCTTGCAGTGTAGGCCATGCTTGTCCTGCTGTAAGAAAGCCAGTTCGAGAAACCCATCATTGAGATAGATGCGATCGCCTTTCTGTAGATGTCGCGAAAGTGCTGGTAACTCTAGAGGGATTTGGTTATCGGTGCCAGGTGCGTCGGGTGCCAAGAGAACCGTAGTGCCTGTCCGAAGCTGCATCGGAGCTGGCAGTTCCCCAATACGAATTTTGGGTCCGGGCAAATCGGCCAGGATGGTGACACGTCTGCCTGTGTGCTGTGCAGCTTCTTGTATACGCGAGATACGAGCTCGATGCTCCGATTGCGTGCCATGTGCGAGGTTTAGGCGGGCAACATTCAACCCCGCACGGATCATCTCTTGCAAAGTCGATGTGGAATCGGATGCCGGGCCAATAGTACAGACGATCTTGGTACGATGGGAGGGAAGGTGGTTCATGTTTGGGTACCTCCCAGATGGCTGATCGCCTTTTCTACCGGCTCCTGTTGTACGACAATGGCGTGGATAGCTTCACAGAAACGTATGGCCTCGGAAAGCGGTCGTTGATGTACATTGCGACCGGTGGCACAACCAGCTGTTCCGCCGACTACCAGTTGTTCTTGTAAGCGCAAGAGAAATTCCTTTGGAGTGGTTTCCCGACCCCCTGCGCAGATGACCTGTGTGCGTCCCGCGGATGCGACCGCTTCTCGCAGTAACCTTGCATCCATCGCACCGCTCTTATCAACTGGAGGATTTACTTTGGCAAAATCAGCACCGAGACAGGCAACCAGGCCGGTGGCGCCGGCAATGAGGTGTGCATCACGTTCCCGTTCTCCCACTGCTTTCCCACGTGGGTAGGCCCAGATAATGGCCAGTAGGCCGAGTTGATGCGCATCGTGGATCAACTGCGCTGCTTCCCGAAGCATCTGCGTCTCGTATTCTGAGCCTGGATAAATCGTGTAGCCGACCCCTACAACGTTCAAATGGGAATGCCGAATGAATGCGTGCACCTGTTCCATCGATTGCCATTGCAAACTGACAGGATCCCGGTCAGCGGTTTTGATGAGATTGGTTTTGCTGTTGAGCTTGAGTAGGTAGGGGATTTTGGGATAATCACGACCATAGCGTGCGATTAGACCCATCTGCGCTGCAAAGCAGCCGACGGGCGCTCCGCTGGCGATTCGGAACAGGTGTTCGGGATCGCCATCATCGCTTGCGATTGTATTGCCGACGAAGTCGTCATTCAGGTGTTCCACCTTTTGATCGCCAGCCATAAGGAAAAGACGTCCGGATTCTTGGGTGACGAGACGATAGTTGGCTTCCCATCGGCGCTCGGACTCTTTGGTAATTCCCGTTGGGGGGGTGGGGAATGACTGGAGCATAAAGACCTCCTCTATTAGTTGACGCAAGGATGCGACTGGGCAAAATGACGCTGCAGAGCATCACCAGTGGCAGCGATAAGGGGATGCAGCGAAGGCGTGAGACGGGGTTGGCTGCCAAACTGCATACTGGCCAGATCGGGCGCCGTCGCACGCATTTGTACAGCAAGGCCGATGGTATTGACCAATTCGCCAGTGGTAGCCCCGCCCAGGATCTGCCCGCCTAATAATTGCAAGGATTCGGCAGAAAATATCACACGACAATAAATTTCCGTGGTGTTGGGCATGGATGCCGGGTGGTGGTCTGGCAGTCGCGATTCTCCGATAAGGATCGGAAACCCCTCCGTTTCTGCCTGGTGTTGCGTGAGTCCTGCAACGCCAAAGGCTAATCCGTCGATTTCGCTGGCATAAACGCTGACTGACCCTGCACTGTGGCGTAGTTCGCGCAGACCATAGAGATTCATACCAGCGATTCTTCCTTCGGCTGCTGCTTGTGACGCGATCAGAGCGTGGTTGGCTTTGCGCGTGAAAAAATCCTGTTTATGGGCACAGTCTCCTACCGCAAAAATCGCAGGATCTTCACGACTCCGTTGATAGGCGTCAACCCAGATACCGCCCGAACGACTCAAAGTGAGGCCCATCTCCTGAGCCAAGTGAACGTTGGGCCGCACCCCTATCGCGATCAGGACTCCATCCACCGATAGCGGATCTTTACCACTGATTTGCACTTGTGCAACGCGCTTGCCGGTGCTGTCAGGTAAAAGAGCCTCTACGCGTGCATTGGTATGAATCTGTATCCCCTGTTTTTGCAACTGTTTTTCCACAGCTTCACAGGCGTCCAGATCGAAAGCGGCCTGCATAAGGTGCGGCAACATCTCAATGATGTGAACCTGGATACCACGCTTGCGGATTTCATCAGCAAATTCGACGCCAATAAATCCTCCGCCAATAATCGCCAGGGTTTTGATTTGGGGAACCACTTTGGAAAAGAGTGCATCAAGATATTGATAATCCTTTTGGATACTGAACACTCCCTCAAGTTGTGTTCCAGAAATCGGTGGAATAAAGTTCTCGGCACCTGTTGCCAAGACCAAACGTTCCCAGTGAATGATATCTCCAGAATCCAGAACTGCAGTTCGTGCCTTACGATCGACTGACTGGATTCGCCCTATTTGGATTTTTCCTCCGGCGGCAAGCAGTGGTGCACGCCCTGCCATATCCTCGTCTGTTCCTCCCAAGGTGCCGAAGATATAGGGAATGCCGCAGGGTATTACAGCGTCCGTTTCCGGGCGGATGACGAGCACCTGTTTATGTGGTGCAAATTGCGCAGCGGTAATGCCAGTCATCATGCCAGCGGGTCCGCCGCCAATGATGAGAATATCCGTTTTCAGTTCATTCATAGCTAAGGTTCTCCTTGTTTGTCGAATCAGGGGCGAAAACTTGAACGTCAACTTCCTGGAGGAGTGTGATTACATCATTGCGGGTGGCCAAAGCAGTACCGGGCTGCATGGCCGTGGCGCTGCCGCAGGCAACACCCAAGCGCAGGGCTTCGGAAGGATGCTTGCCCTGTGCAAATCCTGCTACCAGCCCGGCCACCATGGAGTCTCCGGCCCCTACCGTGGAACGCACGGTAACAGCAGGTGCCCGGGCAATATAGCTTCCCTCTGGGCCCACGAGGAGCGCTCCGTCCGCCCCCAAGGAAACACAAATGTACTGTACTCCTTGGCGTCGCAAATTCTGCGCTTCGAAAACGACCGATTCCAGGGTCGGTAGATCTTTGCCACAGAGGAGGGAGAGTTCATAGCGGTTTGGCTTGATCAGAAATGGGCGATGCGATATCGCCTTGGCAAGTAGGGCTCCATGTGCATCAACAATTGCCTTGCCTCCCGCCGACTGAATTTTATCCGTCAGCGCTCCGTAAATGTCCTCAGGCACTCCTGGGGGTACGGATCCGGTGACAATGCCGTAGCCGCCGTGCGAAAGGTCGAGGAAGGTTTGGGTAATGCTCTCCAACGCGATTGCTGAGATCCGCGGGCCAGCAGCGGTAATCTCTAATTGTTGAGATGGTTGCTGCTGCAGAATCGTCACGTTGATGCGCGTCTCTCCCATGACCGGGGTACAATGTGGACTGTCCAGTTGGTGCAAAAGCAGCTGCTGTAACAGTTCTCCAACATTTCCTGCAACAACGCAGCAGCTGTGGGCACAGACCAGCAATTTTTTGAGTACGC
>NZ_JBYCKU010000066.1:0-27001 GCF_057473545.1 Acidithiobacillus sp. TH-A67 | reverse complement strand
CCACCTAGACGAAGACGGGGAAATCTCGGAAATTCTCGTCAGCGCGGCCAATACCTGAGTGATGACGACTCTAATGCCAAGCGGGATAGCTTTCTTCGATGGGTAGCGGGTGGACGGGGAACGGCTCGCATTTTTGCGGTCCAATGAGAGTCGAACATTTTTACGCAATGAGAGTACCCATTCCATGCGCTCTGCGGCCTTGAAGCTCGAAGCAGTAGGTAAACGGCAACCGGATTCCCCGCAAAGCTGGCTCTTCGAAGGGATCGCATTGCAGCTGGAGCCCGGTGAATTTGTCGCTATCCGTGGCGAGAGTGGCCTCGGCAAGAGCACCCTGCTGCACATCATTGCTGGTCTTGAACGCAAGGACGCCGGCGAGGTAACCCTGTGCGGACAGAATGTGGACAGCCTCGACGATGACGCCCGCACCCTGCTGCGCCGACGCCAGATCGGTTTCGTGTTCCAGTCGTTTCATCTGCTGCCACAGCTCTCGGCGCGGGAAAACATCGCTCTGCCCTGGCGTCTGAATGCCCTGCCCCGGCGCGAGCTGTGCGAGCGTGTGGAGGCGCTGGCAGAACAACTAGGTATCGTCCGACGTCTGGACGCCCTGCCCCGCAATCTCTCGGGAGGGGAACAGCAACGGGTAGCGGTGGCGCGGGCGCTAATTCATGGCCCAACCCTGGTGCTGGCGGACGAGCCCACCGGTAGTCTTGATCCGGAACGCGCGAGCGACGTGCTCTCGTTGCTTGGGCAAATGGGCACGGCGGCGGGCGCCGCCGTGTTGATGGTGACGCACTCTGCGGCGGCGGCAGCCATTGCCCAGCGACGTCTGGAAATGCGTCGGGACGGTTTGCACCCGCTGTGAACTCCTGGCGAATTCCTTGGCGTGCCGCCGTCTGGTTACCCCTGCGCGCTCATCCGGGGGCTTCGCTACTGGCGGTGCTGGGGGTGGCGCTAGGCGTTGCCCTGGGCCTTGCCATTGCCCTGATCAATGTGCAAGCCGTGGACAATGTGTCCTCGGGAATACGCCGTTTGGCCGGTCAGGCAGATCTGCTGCTCACCCGTCCCGGCGGCCACCTGAATGAGGACTGGTACCCGCGCCTGGCCCTAGCCTCCGGCGTGGCAGTGGCAGCACCAGAGCTGCGTGTTCTCGCGCGCACCCCCTCCGGCGCGGTGCTGCCCGTTTGGGGTATCGACGCCTTCCGCAGTCTGGCATTGGGACAACCCTTGGTACCCCTGCATCTGCAAGATCCCTTCACGCTTTTCAATCCCTTACATCTGGTACTCGATCAAATGGCAGTACGCGAGCTAAAGGTGCAGCCGGGGCAGTCGATACTCTTGCAGGTGGCGGGGGTACCGCGCCACTTCACGGTGATTGGCAGTATCGCGGACCCAGTCCCTGGAGAGGCTGTCGCTATTATCGATATTGCCAGTGCGCAGTGGCTCTGGGGGGAGGAGGGAAAAATCTCGCAGATTGCCTTGCGCCTGCAACCAGGGGAAAACGTGGCGCAATTCCAGTCGAGCTGGCAGAAACGGCTGCCACCCGGAGCCGTTTTACGCACGCCCAAGGATGCCGGCTCGGTAGCGGCGCGCGCGTCTCTGGCCTATCGCGTCAATCTGTTGGTGCTGTCGCTGGTGGCACTCTTTACTGGAGCCTTTCTGGTTTATACCACCCTCGCCTTCACTGCCATCCGCCAGCGTCGTAGTCTGGCCGTGTTACGGGTTCTGGGGCTGCGCGAGCGCGAGATTCTGTTGGCTAGCCAGCTGCAGGGGTTGGTGCTGGGCCTGCCGGGCGCGCTTTTGGGTGTGCCCTTGGGAATTTTCGTGGCACAACTGGCCTTGGCGCGCATGGGCGGCAATCTGGGAGCCGGCTACTTTTCTGCTACCGGAGCGGCGCTACAGGCGCATCCTGGCCTCTGGGCGATCTTTGCCCTGGCCGGATTGGGGGCCGCACTGTTCGGCGCCTTCTGGCCGGCCTGGAGTAGCCGGCGTCTGCCGGTGGTGCGGATTCTGGGCAATGGCAGCGAGGAGGAACTGCCCGGCGCTCATACCGGAATCGGCCTGTTTTTGCTGCTCCTTGCCACTATCGCCGCGCTTCTGCCCGCCTGGAGGGGCATTCCTTATGCTGCCTATGGCGCCATTGCCATCCTCTTGATTGCCACTCTGTTCCTGCTACCGGGGTTGCTCGCCCTCCTCGTCCGCCTTCTTCCCCTTCCTCGGGCAGCCCTGCCCCGCCTGGTGATGGAGCAACTGCGCGGTAACCCGGGGCGCGCCAGTCGCAGTCTGGCGGCCATTGTGGTGGCCTTCAGCCTGGTGGTAGCGATGGCAGTGATGGTGGGATCTTTTCGCGATTCGGTGGCGGACTGGCTGCGCGATATTCTTCGGGCAGATATCTACGTGCAAGCCGGGACAGGAGATCAGGAACTACTACCCGCGGGCGCTGGCTCGCGGCTCTGCCAACTCGCGGGCGTCGAGCGTTGTTCCCGTCTGCGTCATACTGAGCTTGCGTTACTGCCACAACGTCCGCCGGTTGCGCTACTGGCGCGCGGCATGGAACCACAGCATCCGGGTCAGATCTTACAGATTCTGCAAGAAGCTCCCAGCGATCCCAGCGGCCCGGCCCCCATCTGGATCTCCGAGATCCTTGCCGGTCTCAGCCATTGGCAGGCGGGGCAAATCATTCGTTTACCTTTGGGTGCCCATGGCGAGCGGGTATACATTGCCGGTGTCTATCGCGACTACGCGTATCAGGAGGGAGCCATCTCCGTCCCCATCGAGGAGTATCGGGCCTGGACCGGTGACCAGCGCATCAACGGAGTGGCGCTGTGGTTGGCGCCGGGAGCGCGGGTTGACGAGGTACTACGCGAGTTGCGCCAACGGTATCCAGAAAGCGGCCAGTGGCAGATTGCCACGCCGGGCGAGATCCTGCAGCGCAGCCTGCAGATCTTCGACCAGAGCTTTGCCGCCACCTACGCGCTGGAGGCGGTCGCCATTGTCATTGGCCTGCTGGGGGTGAGCAATGGCTTTGGTGCGCAAACCCTGTTGCGGCGCCAAGAGTTCGCCCTGCTGCGCGTCCTCGGCCTGCGTCGGCGCGAGGTACAGCGCCTGATTCTCGGCGAAGGCCTACTGCTTTCCCTCTTTGGTGTACTTCTCGGCACGGGACTCGGACTCCTGATCAGCCTGATCCTGATCGAACGCGTCAATCCCCTCTCCTTTCATTGGCAGATGGGCTTTCACCTCCCCTGGGGACAACTGACCATCATGGCCGGCGCACTGTTGCTGGCCAGCACGCTCACCATGCTCTGGTCAGCGCGCAAGGCGATGGGCCAGCATACGGAACTCCTGCATGATGAATAAGCGTCTGATACTGCCAACAATCATCGCTTTGGGCCTGCCGCACCTGGCCGCTGCCGCGTTGCCACCAACAGCGTTACCACGGCTGCCGACGCCACCGGTACAGGTCAGCGTAAATCACCCGTTACGGTTCCCCAATGCCTTCGGCAGCCATCCCCAATATCCCCTGGAATGGTGGTACATCACCGGCCACCTGCAAAGCCAGTCTGGTCAGCCGCTGGGCTTCCAGATCACCTTTTTTCGCCTGCTGCCAGCACAGGTTTGGGACAACCCCAGCGCCTTCAATCCGCGGCAAATTTATTTTGCCCAGGCGGCCATCAGCGATCCTCGTATCGGTCATCTTCTTACTGCGCAACGGATCGCCCGTGCTGGGATGGGGCTAGCGGGGGCAAAAAAGGACGTCACGGAGGTCTGGATCGATCATTGGTCCTTGCGGCAGAAGGGAGCGAAATATCGGGCCCGCATCGATGCCCAGTCGATAGCCTATGACTTGCACTTCCAAGCGACCCAGCCACCCTTGCTGGAAGGGCCGGACGGGGTCAGCCAGAAGGGGCCGGATCCGGCCAACGCTAGTTACTATTACAGTATCCCGCAGCTACGGGTGGCCGGCTCAGTACAAATCGACGGCAAAGTGCAACGCGTGCAGGGCAAGGCCTGGCTCGATCATGAATGGTCCACCGCGTACCTGCCCAAGCAAGCCGTAGGCTGGGACTGGATGGGCATCAATCTGGCCAATGGCGGGGCGCTGATGCTCTTTCAGATGCGCAAGGCGGACGGACGTGCACTATGGCTGGAGGGTACCTGGCGCCATGCCAATGGCCGGGTACAGTATCTCCATGGCACACAGATTTCGCTGCAGCCGCTGCGTTTCTGGCAATCGCCCAAAACCGGCAACCGCTATCCTGTCGCCTGGCGGGTGCAGATTCCCGGCCTGCAGTTTACCCTGCAACCGCTGATGAACGATCAGGAATTCGAGGCCACGCGCAGCACCGGCAGCGTGTACTGGGAGGGCGCCGTACGTGCGATCGGCGAAGACGCAAGACCGCTGGGCAGCGGCTATCTGGAGTTGACCGGCTATGGCGGACGCCTGCAGATGGGGCTGGGGCAAAGTGCCTCTGCAAAACACCACACAGCAGGCCGGACTATGGATATCCGAAAATAATCCACGGATGCACTTTTTCCGGTCTTGGACTACTATTCTGACATGCCAGCAAATTCTGATTCTTTGCTCGATCGTTTTTTTACGCGCTTTGCCCGGCGCAGCATCATCGTCCATGCGGGTTTTCCGGAGGGCTACTTCGCTGAACTGCTGAAGCAACCCGGTGGCGGCGGCCACTTCCGCGTCGATATCCGTATCGCTCCCAGCAGTCCTCCTTCCCCCATGGATTGGGTAATCCACAAGCAGGTGCTGACACTGGATTTACCCCTCCCCTTACTCATCAAGGTGGGGGAAAAAGAACTCTATATTCGCCATCTGGTGCAGGGGAAAACGGCCGGGCATCCCAGCGAGATTTTGTGGATGATGGATTGTATTGGCGAACGTTACCACGCGCGTCTGCGTCGCTCGGCGGGCAGTCTGCTGGCAGAGACAGGCATGGACGTGAGTGACAACCGCATCGACTACGATTTTTACAATGAATCCTGAGCTCGATGATGCCGGGCTACTGCGCTATGCGCGGCAAATCCTGCTGCCGGAGATCGATGTGGCGGGCCAGCAGCGCCTGACGCGGGCACGCGTAGTGATCATCGGCATGGGCGGACTGGGCTGCCCGGCGGCACTCTATCTGGCCGGCGCCGGCGTTGGCATTCTCGGCCTCTGCGATCCGGATATGGTCTCGTTGAGTAACCTGGCGCGGCAGATTCTCTACACCGAGGCCGACATCGATCGTCCCAAGGTGCGCGCCGCAGCAGAGCGTCTTCGCACCCACAACGCGACTGTCGAGTGCATCGTCTACCAGCAGGCCGCCACAGCAGAATTTCTCGACAGTGTGCTGGCTGACTACGATCTGGTACTGGACTGCAGCGACAATTTTGCCACACGGCACGCGGTAAACCGCGCCTGTCTGGCAGCGCACAAGCCCCTGGTCAGCGCTGCCGCCATCCGCTGGAGCGGCCAGTTGGCGGTCTTCGACTACCGCCTACCAGATGCCCCCTGCTATGCCTGCCTCTATCCCCAGGGGGGTGCCGACGAGGAGGATCGCTGTGCGACAATGGGAGTGATGGGTGCACTGACCGGTATTCTCGGTACCCTGCAGGCGCTGGAGGCCACGCGTCTGTTGCTGGGCCTCGCCTCTCCCGTTGCTGGTAAGCTGCTGCTGGTGGATGCCATTGATCTGGCTTTCCGCACGATTTCCCTGCAAAAGGATCCACAATGTCCGGTCTGTGCGGGCGCCTGAGCATACCCCGCACCCTCGCCCAGGACCTGCTCTCGGCACTGCAGCTCGGAGGAGGGGATGGCTGGGTGAGCCGCCGCGGCGAGGAATATTTTCTCTATCAAGGCGCAGATCAGGACTGGCCGACGCTGGCAGCAGCCCTGCAAGAACGCGGTGAGACGCTTTTTGCACGCTTTGGCAAAGTACGGAAACCAGAAGGCCTGGCCTTGTGGCATTTTTGCATGGCCGAGGTGGAAAAAGGGGTACTGACTCTCGCGGCAGAGGGTCCAGACGCTACCCCGTGTGAGTTGGCTATTTATGGCGACTGATACATCGAGCTTTCTCGTAGCCACCCAAAACGTCCAGGTAGGTATCGGCTCGCAGCGCCAACACCATGTCGTCTCCCACAGTTGGCGGTATCTGCTACCCCACCCACAAAGCCTGCACAATCTACGGGAGATCGCCGCCAACCTGCAGGGTATGGACATCGTCGGTCTCAATGAAGTGGATGCCGGCTCTTTCCGCAGCCAGTATCTCAATCAGGCGGTATTCCTGGCGGAACAGATCGGGATCCCCTACTGGGTTCAACAACGTACGCGCGACTGGGGCGACATAGCGCAGCACAGCAACAGCCTGCTGTCGCGTTGGCCGTTGCAAGAAGTCGAATGTCACGCCTTTCAAGGCACCCTCAAGGGCCGAGGACTACTCCGCGCAATCATCGAAGTGGAAGGGCGTCCGGTGCAGGTCCTGATTACCCACCTCGCTTTGGCAAAACACGGCCGCATGCGGCAAGTGCGCCAACTTCTGCCTTTTCTGCAGACTTCCCTACCGACCATATTGCTGGGCGACCTCAATTGCGGACAGGGAGCCAGCGAGCTTCGGCTGTTGCGCGAGGAAGGTGGCCTGCAATCGCCTACGCATCAACCGGCTACCTTTCCCAGTTGGTCGCCGCAGTGGCAATTCGATCACATTCTGATCAGCGAAGAATTACAGTTTGCGGAGGTCTGGACCTGTGCCGGACAGCGCTCTGATCATCTCCCGTTGATGGCGCGACTGCAGTGGAAGGATGCCGGCAAAAACTTGGGCAAAGCGAGCACGACAGGCATACTGTCGCAAGCCCAATGAGTAGTGAGCCCATGCGCGCCAATCCCGATACCTTTAGCTCTGCAAGCTGGCATCTTGATAGCGACACTCTGCGCCTGGAGGGTTACTGGACGCTCGCGCAGGTGTCGCGGCGCTTGGCCCGGATTGAGCGGGAACTGCGCCGCCTGGGAGAGGGAAAGTCCTGGGATCTGGAAGCGATCGAAAAGCTCGACAACCTCGGTGCCTTGCTGATCTGGCGCAGTATGGGACGCCAGTTTCCCGAGCGACTCAAGGTGCGGGAGCAACACCGTCCGTTGTTTGAGCGCCTGGCACAGACCCAACCCTTGCAACCTCGGTACAGCGCGCCAGGCGTCTTCGCCCTCCTCGACCGCCTGGGTGCCCACATCCTTTCTGTGCTGGCCGACCTGTGGGGACTCTTTCTGCTTTGGGGCAATCTGCTGCAGGAGTTCTTCTTTGCCCTGCGCCGACCAGCGCATTTCCCCTGGAAGGAGATCTCCGCCACCGTCGTCAAGACCGGCCCGGATTCGTTACCAATCCTCACCCTCATCGGTTTCTTGATCGGTATCGTCATCACCTATCAGTCGGCCCCTACCCTGGCCAGCTATGGCGCCAACATCTACGTCATCAGCATTGCCGGCATTAGCATCCTGCGCGAATTTGGGCCCATGATCGCGGCCATCATCATTGCCGGGCGCTCCGGCTCAGCTTTTACCGCGCAGATTGGCGCCATGCGCGTGACACAGGAACTCGACGCCCTGCAGACCTTTGGCGTGTCGCCGGCGCAACGTCTGGTCCTGCCCAAGGTCATCGCGCTGGCCATTACCATGCCCTTATTGGTGATCTGGACCGATCTGGTGGGAATCTTCGGCGCCTTGTTGGTCTCCGACTTCAGCCTGAGCATCAGTCCGAGTTTTTTCCTCCGCGAATTGCCGGTGATGGTGCCCTCCTTCAATTTCTGGTTGGGGGTCATCAAGGGCGTGCTCTATGGCATCCTGATTGCGTGGGTGAGCGGCTTTCATGGCCTGCGAGTCAAGGCCAATACCAACAGTTTGAGCCGGGAAACCACCAACTCCGTAGTACTCTCCATCACCCTGGTCATCGTCATTGACGCCATCCTCGCCATCCTCTTCGCCGATGTGGGACTGTCGCCATCATGAGCGCCGTCATTCGCTGTATGGATCTGGGCACCCGTTTTGGCAGCCGCTGGATTCATCGCCATCTGGACCTGGAAGTGCAGGCCGGCGAGATCCTCGCCATCGTTGGCGGTAGCGGCAGCGGCAAGACCACACTGTTGCGCAGCATTATCGGTCTCAACCCCATCGCCGAGGGAAGGATTGAGATCTTTGGACAGTCCCTCGATCGTCTCGATGGCAAAGCCGGTCGTGCCTTGCGCCAGCGCTGGGGGGTATTGTTTCAGTTGGGCGCCCTGTTCAGCGCGCTGACGGTTTTTGAGAACATCGCTTTCCCTTTACGCGAATGGGGCGGCTTTCGCAAAGAGGACATCTGTGCCCTGGTGGCGCTCAAGCTGCAAATGGTCGGCTTGCGACCAGAGGATGCAGACAAATTGCCGGCCGAACTCTCCGGCGGCATGGTGAAGCGGGTGGCGCTGGCCCGCGCCCTGGCCCTGGATGCCGAGATTCTGTTTCTGGACGAGCCTACCTCTGGCCTCGACCCCATTGCTGCCGCCGATTTTGATCAATTGCTGCGACAGATTCAGACGGACATCGGTCTGACCGTGGTGATGATCAGCCACGACCTGGAGAGCATCGCCGCGACCGCCGACCGGGTAGCAGTGCTGTCTGGTGGCAAGGTGCTCAGCATCGGGCCCCTACAGGAAGTCGCGCAGGTGGACGATTCCTATGTGCGCAACTTTTTCCATGGTAGCCGTGGCGAACTGGTCCTACGGAGTCTGCGGAATCGCACCGCAACGCCCTAGTCTGCGGCGGCTCCCCAGCGGGGCCCGATCTGCCGGGCAATCCCAAGCTGATCGAGGATACGGGCCACGACAAAATCGACCAGATCATCGACACTCTGCGGGCGCTGATAAAAGCCAGGGCTGGCAGGTAAGATGCAGACGCCCAAGCGCGCCAGCTTGAGCATGTTCTCCAGATGAATCGCCGAAACCGGACTTTCCCGCGGCACCAGAATGAGCTTTTTGCCTTCCTTGAGCATTACATCAGCAGCGCGTTCGATGAGATTGTTGGAAATCCCCTGCGCGATTGCCGCGAGGCTCCCACCGGAGCAAGGACAGATAACCAGGGCCTCAGGGGCATAGGAACCAGAAGCGAGGGGCGAAAACCAGTCCTCCTGCGCATAGGTACGCAGCACACCGTCATCGATGCCAGTTTCGGCGCGTAGGCTGGCGGCCAGATCCTCCGGACGGGCGGAAAGCTGCAGGCCGAGCTCCTCGAGGAATACCACCCGTGCCGCCGCCGACAACACTAGATGAATTTCTGCATCACTGGCCAGTAGATAGCGTAACAGGCGCAATCCGTAGATCGCCCCCGAAGCACCAGTCATGGCCAGACCCAGACGCCGCCGTACAGGTACACTCATGCGGCAGTCTCCATGGCTTGCAGCAACCGACCGTGAATGCCACCGAAGCCGCCGTTACTCATCACCAGTATCTGATCGCCGGAATGCGCGGCCCGGGCAACGGCAGCGATCAGCGAATCCAGCTCGCGATGCACCTGCGCCATCGGCACGGCTTGCTCGGGTCTCCATTCCAGGTCTGCAGGCGCATAGAGGAATACCTCATCCGCTCCAACCAGACTCGGTCCTAGAGTCTTTTCGTGGACGCCCAGCTTCATGGTGTTAGAACGCGGCTCCAATACGGCGAGGATGCGTGCCTCCCGCCCCACCCGACTGCGCAGGGCAGCGATGGTTTTGGCGATAGCGGTGGGATGGTGGGCAAAGTCGTCGAAGACGGCAATGCCGCGGACGGTACCCCGCAACTCCAGGCGGCGACGCAAGCCACGAAACTCGCCCAGGGCGGCGCAACTGCTCGCGATCGGCACACCCGCATGGCGAGCGGCGAGGACGGCGGCAAGGGCATTTTGTGCATTGAACTCGCCCATCGACTGCCACTGGACCTCGCCGTGCTTCTGCTGCCCATCCCAGATACTGAAATGGCTGGCATCAGCGGATTCGCTACGAACATGCCAGCCGGACGCCTCGGCAAAGAGCAAATCCGGCGTCCAGTGACCCCGTCGCCAGACGCGCTCCAGGGCCTCCTCCCCCGCCGGTCGCAGGATCAGGCCGTTGTCAGGGACGGTACGCAGCAGGTGATGGAACTGGGTTTCGATCGCCGCCAGATCGGGGTAGATATCCGCGTGATCATATTCCAGGTTATTCAGAATCAAGGTACGCGGATGGTAATGAACGAATTTGGCGCGTTTGTCGAAAAAGGCGGTGTCGTATTCATCAGCTTCGATAACAAAGAAGGGGCTATCCGTGAGCCGCGCCGAGTTGGCAAAGTTGTTGAGCTCCGCGCCTACCAAAAAGCTCGGTTCCAGTCCGGCATATTCGAGTATCCAGGCGAGCATGGCGCTGGTGCTGCTCTTGCCGTGGGTTCCCGCCACCGCCAGCACCCAGCGTCCCTGCAGGATCTCCTGCGCCAGCCACTCAGCCCCGGAGCGATAGGGCAAGCCTTGGCGCAACACCGTTTCGACCAAGGGATTAGCGCGCGACAAAGCATTGCCGATAATCACCAGATCGGGCAAAGGGTCTGGCAAGCTGCGTGCGTAGCCCTCCTCGATCGCGATCCCCTCGCGGGCCAGCAACTCCGACATGGGTGGGTAGGCCTGCGCATCGACCCCGGAGACCTCATGCCCGGCAGCGCGGGCGAGCAGGGCCAGACTGGCCATGAAGGTGCCACAGATGCCGAGGATATGGATGCGCATGGAAAGGCTCAGTGCATGGTACCGGGCTTGGGACCATCGAGGCGCTGATCGAAGATCTGCCCGGCGAGTTCATACAGGGCGTTGATCCTCTCCTGTGCCTCGCGGTAGCGCTTTTGCAATTCTGCCTCGGCGCTCAGTACCGGATGCTCTTCCAAGGATCGATTGAAGAGTTCGCGGATCATGCTCAGGCGTTCTACCACTTCAAAATAAGACCAGGGGTCCGGTGGCTGGGAGTTGGCAGTGCTCAATTCTTGCTGGTAATACCAAACCAGGGCGGCCCGAGTGACGGCACGCGCGGCGGTCTGCTCCTCCTGCTCCACCATCTGCCACTCGAAGCTGATGGGATCCTGCCAGTCGAGGTAGGCGCGCCAACGCATACCCTGCTCATCAAAGAGATGCTCGATGCGGGTACCTACACCGCGATCCGCGAGGCGCGCAATCAGGCGTTCGGTTTCTTCCCAGTCCTCGGCGTACGCGGAAGGGGTGCCAAGAGGGATCTGATCCATCACCAGGGTCTCGATGAGAATCAGATAATCGCGGTCGAGGGGAGCCTCGCGAGCATATTCCAAACCTTCCTCGGGGTTCAAAAGAAGGTCCCTTCCAACGGGCTACTGGCATTGGCGTAGAGCCGCCGTGGCATCCGCCCGGCCAAAAAGGCCTTGCGTCCGGCTTCCACCCCCAGGCGCATGGCCTCGGCCATTAGGATGGGATCTTTGGCGCCGGCAATGGCGGTGTTCAGCAATACACCATCACAGCCGAGCTCCATGGCGACGGCAACGTCCGAGGCGGTACCCACGCCGGCATCGACCAGAATCGGCACCGTTGCCTGCTCAAGGATGATGCGCAGATTGTAGGGATTGCGAATGCCCAGCCCGGAGCCAATCGGGGCCGCAAGAGGCATTACCGCCACGCAGCCCATCTCGGCAAAGGCCTTGCAGGCCACCGGATCATCGTTGCTGTAGACCATCACCTCAAAGCCTTCAGCAATGAGTGTCTCGGCCGCCTGAAAGGTCTGGCGCATGTCGGGAAAGAGGGTTTGCGGATCACCCAACACTTCGAGCTTGACCAGTGTCCAATCACCCAACTCACGTGCCAGGCGGCAGGTACGCACGGCATCTTCAGCAGTATAACAACCAGCGGTGTTGGGCAGGATGGTGAAGCGCTCGGCGGGAAGATAGTCGAGCAGATTTTCTTCTCCGGCGTGCTGGCCCAGATTTACCCGCCGCAAGGCAACGGTGACGATCTCCGCCCCGCTAGCATCGAGGGCCGCACGAGTTTCCTGAAAATCTTTATATTTTCCGGTACCTACCAGCAAGCGCGAGTGAAAGCTACGATTACCAATTTGCAAGAGGTCTGCCATGACATCGAACCCAAAACGAAAACCAGCAGGCATTATACCCTCATCCGCCACCTACGGCACGGATGACCTCAACCTGGTCGCCTCCGACCAGCCGGGTATCCGCGTGCCGGCTGCGGGGCACCACGGTACCGTTGCGTTCCACGGCTACACGCTGATTGCTGAGACCCAAGGCGTCGAGCAGGGTAAGGATGTTGCTATTCTCGGGTAGGGCATAGGCCGCCCCATTGACCTGAACCACAATTTCCTGTGCCATCCTCATCTTCTCCCGATCGTTACCAGCAAATGAGTGTTATGCCTGTAACCATACCACAGGAGACCCCCGCGAGACGCATGCTCGGGAAGAGAATAAGCGGGCAGAAACACAGCTCCGGAGTTTTATGGAGGCTAGGCCCGGAATCGAACCGAGGTACACGGCTTTGCAGGCCGCTGCATAACCACTCTGCCACCCAGCCATAAAGAAAAAGGGAAAGAGACCTTTCCCTTGCGATTGGAGCGGGAAACGAGGCTCGAACTCGCGACCCCAACCTTGGCAAGGTTGTGCTCTACCACTGAGCTATTCCCGCAATGTGGGGTGCATCATACGTTGCGCCCTGCACCCCTGTCAACCGGCCCAGAACACCCGGCCTAACTGCTGGTATGAAAATGGATCAGCAGGCTGATGTTACCGACCAAAGGTACTGTCCGTTCATAGTCGGCAACGATCTGCACTGGGGCATCACCGTTCTTGATGATCTGTATATCCTGCTGATTGATCTTGATCATCGCGACATTGAGCCGATCCTGCAGATTATAGAGGATCTCTCCCGCAGATTCGGAAGGACTGGCATGGCGCGCTTGATCCTGGAGAATGTTTTGCAGCGACATATTTTCGTAATAAATCGGCCCCACCTTCACGACCAGCGCCACGATCACTGCCAAGGCCACGATCCAAAAGATCGCCCCAATCAAACCGATACCAGACTCACGACTCTGTATGCGCGACATCGCCATCTCTCTACCAGCACGACTCAACGGCTACTTAGGCGAAACCCCACTCCTTGCAAGCCACGGCTATCAATTGTTGGGTCCGTCCAGGGCCCGGCCAATCTGATTCCAGCGAACCGACCAGGTTTCTGCATCCCAGGAAAACCAGATGAACATTGCCTTACCCACGATATTGCGACGTGGAGTACAGCCCCAAAAGCGGCTGTCGTCACTGTTGTCACGGTCATCACCCATCATGAAATAACAATTGGGCGGTACCTTGTAGGGACCAAAATCCATGTGCGCTTCCGGCGTATCAAACTCAATGATATGGAAGCTATGCCCACCGATGGTCTGTTCGTATTCCTTGGTGGGAATGACCATACCGGCCTCGCCCTGTCCCTCAGGTCGGTAATTGAAGGTGCCGATATATTTCTTGGTGATCAATTTGCCATTAATGTAGAGATCGTTTCCCTTGACTTCGACGGTCTCCCCCGGCAGTCCAATCACTCGTTTGATATAGTCGATACGCGGGTTTTTGGGAAAGCGAAAGACCATGATATCACCTGCCTGCACCGGATTTCCCTGAGTCAGCTCAGTATGGATCAACGGCAGTCGCAGTCCCCAGGTAAATTTGTTTACCAGCAGAAAATCGCCGACCCGGATGGTGGGCAGCATGGAACCCGAGGGCACCTGAAAGGGTTCCACTACAAAAGCTCTTACCAGAAACACCACCAGTAGAACGGGGAAGAAACTTCGCGCATAATCTACCAGCAGCGGCACTTTTACATCGGCGGCACGGCGGCGGCGAAAAAAAAGGCGATCGACGAACCAGATCAGGCCCGTAGCCACAACGGCCAAAAATAATCCCAGGGTAAAATCCATGCCGCTTTCCTCGTGCTAGCGTACTGCGCTCAATTTCTTTTTTCAGTCTGCAAAATAGCCAAAAATGCCTCTTGCGGGATTTCCACCCGGCCTACCTGTTTCATCCGCTTTTTCCCCTCCTTCTGTTTCTCCAGGAGTTTGCGCTTGCGGGTGATGTCGCCGCCATAACATTTGGCCAGCACATCCTTACGCATTGCCTTGACCGTTTCGCGGGCGATGATCTTCGCACCGATCGCTGCCTGGATCGCTACCTCGAACATCTGTCGGGGAATGAGATCCTTCAATCGACCGGCGAGTTCCCGCCCGCGGCGTTCGGCAAAATCGCGATGTACGATCCAGGACAGGGCGTCGAGCTTTTCGCTATTGATGAGAATATCCATCTTGACCAGTGGGCCCGCCTGAAAACGCGAGAATTCATAGTCCATGGAGGCATAGCCGCGACTGACGGATTTGAGCCGGTCGAAGAAATCCAGCACCACCTCGTTCAGCGGCAATTCATAGCTCACCATCACCTGCCCACCCGTGAATTGCAGATTGATTTGTCGCCCGCGGCGCTCTTCGCAAAGGGTAATCACCGGTCCCAGATACTTTTCCGGCACCAAGATATTCGAGCGTATCAATGGCTCGCGAATTTCGCGAATGCGGTTGGTCGGCGGCAGCTCCGCAGGATTGGACAGGTGCAGGATTTCGCCATCGGTCGTTTCTATTTCGTAGACCACCGTCGGCGCCGTGCTCAATAGATCAAGCTGGTACTCTCGCTCCAGGCGCTCCTGGATGATCTCCATGTGCAGCAGACCGAGAAAACCACAGCGGAAACCAAAGCCCAGGGCCTGGGAGGTCTCCGGCTCGAATTGTAATGCGGCGTCGTTCAAACGCAGTTTCTGCAAGGCCTCCCGAAAGCGCTCATAGTCGGCCGAGTCGATGGGATAGAGTCCGGTAAAGACCTGCGCCTGCACTTCACGAAAGCCCGGAAGCGGCGCCGGAGCAGGCCGGCTGGCGTCGGTCAGGGTATCCCCCACCCGTGCACCCTCAATGCTGCGAATGCCGGCGATGACAAAACCTACGGTACCCGTGTCCAGCGCCGACACATGCACCGGTTTGGGGGTAAATACGCCAGTCTTTTCGACGAAATATTCCTTTCCTCCGGCCATGGTGCGAATCTTCTGTCCGGGGCGCAAGCTCCCGTTCATCACCCGCACCAACACCACCGTACCGAGATAATTGTCGAACCAGGAATCGATGATCAGGGCCTGCAGCGGCGCCGCCGGGTCCCCCCGCGGCGCGGGGATATCCTGCACTACCTGTTCGAGAATCTCGCGAATGCCACGCCCGTCCTTGGCGCTGGCCAAAATGGCATTGGCCGCTGGCAAGCCAACGATTTCCTCGATTTCCCGCCGCACCCGGTCTGGTTCTGCGGCCGGCAGATCGATCTTGTTGAGCACCGGAATGATTTCCAGGTCGTGTTCGAGAGCGGTGTAGCAGTTGGCCACGCTCTGCGCCTCGACTCCCTGGGAGGCATCGACCACCAGCAGGGCGCCTTCACAGGCCGCCAGGGAACGACTGACCTCATAGGAAAAATCGACATGCCCCGGGGTATCGATCAGGTGAAAGATGTAATCCTGCCCATCGTCGGCACGGTACTGCAGACGCACGCTCTGCGCCTTGATGGTAATGCCGCGCTCGCGCTCGATGTCCATACTGTCCAGCACCTGATTGGCCATCTCGCGCTCGCTGAGGGCACCGCAGAGGCGAATGAACTGGTCTGCCAGGGTAGATTTGCCATGGTCAACATGGGCGATGATGGAAAAATTCCGGATTCTTTCTTGCTCTGAACTCATGCACCCTGATCTCAACAGAAAGGGGGGTGGCGGCTGGCCATCCCCCCGAGAACGTCCTGCGCCTTACTTGGGCAGGGACAGGACGACGTAGAAATTCCCCTCGCGACGATGCAGGAGAACTGGCACTGGCTGGCCGGTCGGCAAGCTGGCCACCAGTTTTTGCAATTGGGAGACGCTGCTTACCGGTTGCTGCGCCACCTGCAGGATGACATCACCGGGGCGAACCCCGGCCAGTGCAGCGGGACCATTGGCAACACCCAGAACCAGCACACCCGAGGACACGCCGAGTTGCTGACGGGCGGCAGCACTGAGCGGCCCCACCTGAATACGCATGCGTGCGATGCTACCCTTCTGCTCCGGCGCTTGGGCGGAATGCGGCGCGCCGGCTTCCTCTGCCATATCGCCAGGCAGGCTTTCCACAGTGATGGGCAATGTCATCGCCTTACCGTCCCGAATGATCCCAACCTTGGCGATGTACCCAGCCGGCAAGGCGCCGACAAGCGGAGGCAACTGCGCCGAATTGTAAATTGGCTGGCCGTTGAAGGAGACAATGACATCACCGGGCTTCAAGCCCGCCTTGGCTGCCGGGCCATCCGGCTCCACCTGGGAGACCAGGGCCCCCATCGGTTCCTTCATATGGAAGGATTTGGCAAGATCCATGCTGACATCCTGCACCATCACGCCCAGCCAGCCAAAATGCACCTTCTGATGAAGTTTGAGCTGCTTGACGGCATCCATGGCAACGTTGATGGGTATGGAGAAGGATAGCCCCATGTAACCACCGCTGTTGGTGTAGATCTGGTCGTTGATGCCAATAACCTGACCCTTCATATTGAACAGAGGGCCACCGGAATTGCCCGGATTGATGGGAACGTCGGTCTGGATAAAGGGAATGTAGGGATCATCCGGCAACGGCCGCGAGGTCGCGCTGACCACCCCCTGGGTAACGCTATTCTCAAAACCGAAGGGGGCGCCTACTGCCAACACCCATTGCCCCACCTCCAGGCGACCGGAATCGCCGATCTGCACCGTCGGGAGATTTTTGGCATCGATTTTCAACAGGGCCACGTCGATCCGCGTCGACAGACCGACCAGCTTGGCCTGATATTGCTGATGATTGGTGAGGCTGACGATGATTTTCTGCGCACCCCGGACCACATGCGCCGCGGTGACAATGTACCCATCCGGACTAACGATAAAACCGGAACCAAGAGACTGCACCTGATATTTGTGTGCCGGCCCACTCGGCCCGACAAATGGCGCAAAAAACTGGTTGAGCGGCGAATTGGGCGGGAAAGGGGATTGTGGCCGCTGCGCTTCCTTGGTCTCGGTAGTGCTGATGTTCACTACGGCCGGGCCATACTGCTTCACGATTGGTGTGAAGTCTGGCAACGCCACCAGATTGGCCGAGTCGGCAAAGGCCAGCGCAGGCGTCACCGCCATACCGCCAAGTGCCAAAGCCACCAGAAACGCACCGAAAGACCGCCGCAACCGCCGATGATTCCCTTGCACACAACCTCCCATAACCTGATCCCCAGGTCGATCACTGACCCTGAATTATTTGCTGAGCGCCACGCCACGGCTGCGCGGCCGCGGACCCTGCACAATGACGTTTTCTGACATTGTTCAATAGCCTAAAGAGGGTAGCTGGGAGCGCGGAGCTTGTCCAGACGGCATTTTGTCAATGCTGGTAAGTGTCGATTCCGGGATAGATTCCCTCGTCCGAGCGAAACCCGACGGGCAACAATCCGGCAGCGGGATTTTCGGAAAAACTGCGATGACTCGATTGCGTCCAGGCAAGATAGCGCTCCGGTGCTGGCCTCCAGATCCGCTGGATATCGCGTTGAATGGTGTCATCCGCATGCAAGAGGGGGCCTGATGTCACCGAGAAACGCACCGGACGCAGGGCAAACGGTTGCCTCGACACGTCAACGCTGGGGGAAGATGCCGATACCGACGAAGAAGTCGGGCTTCCGCTTTGCCAGGGGGCCAGAACGAAGAGCGAGGCCGACAGCAGCGTGACCGCGGCTATCGAGGACCAACCCCATTTCTGCGCGGCGCTGCGCCGGGTGCGCTGGCCCTGGGGCAATTCGGCAGCAATGGCCTGCTGCACCCGAGCGGCAAAGTCCGGGCTGGCCAGCGCGGCACCCACTCGCCCCTGCTGCAACAGAAAGGATACCCGATACTGCGTTTCCCACGCGTCGCGCAGGGCAGGCTCATGCTCCAGGCGCACCGCCATTCGTCGCGCCGACAAGGTGCCCAGTTCACCATCCATGAACGCCATCAAGGCAGATTTCGTTTCATCGTTCATGACTACTCTGCTCCAACAAAGGCGCCAATACCTTGGCAATTGCCTCACGCGCCCGAAAAATTCGGGAACGCACCGTTCCCACCGGACAATCCATCACTTGAGCGATCTCATCGTAGCTCAGGCCCTCCAACTCCCGCAGGCTCACCGCTTCCCGCAAATCCGCAGGCAATGCCTTGAGGGCAGCATCGATGTGCTGCGCGATTTCCTTGGTAAGCAGCAAACCTTCCGGGGTGTCGTATTCTCTTAGTCCATCGGCACTATCGAATTGTTCCGCTTCGTCGGTATCCACATCGGCAATACTGACCTTGCGCCCCTGCGCAACGAGATGATTTTTGGCGGTATTGACGGCAATCCGATAGAGCCACGTGTAAAAGGCGCTATCCCCCCGAAAATTGTGCAGGGCACGATAGGCCTTCACAAACGCCTCCTGCGCCACGTCTTCTGCCTCTTCGGGCTGACGCACAAAGCGCCCGATCAGGGCCACTACCTTGTGCTGGTATTTTCGCACCAACAGGTCAAATGCCTGCCGTTCGCCCTTTTGCACGCGTTGTACCAAGAGGAGATCGGTCTGGGCCCCGCCATCCTTGGCACTATCGGCGGCTTGCCCTGACGTCTTGCTCATTCGCCGTTTCCTTTTTGCATGATTCTGCTGGCCTGTGCCACCCGCAAAAGGGGCTTTCCTTTCACCGGTGCAAGTCTCATCGTATCATGAGCACCCCATCTTTGCGCTAGAACAGCAACGCCCGCGAACATGCCTGATACAGACTTTCTCATCATTGGTGCCGGCAGCGCGGGTCTCGCCTGCGCCCTGGAACTTGCAGCGCTGGGGCGGGTCACCGTGCTCAGCAAGGGACCGCTGGAGGTATCGGCGAGTGACTGGGCGCAGGGCGGCATCGCCGCGGTGCTGCCGGATGGCGATGACAGTGTCGCCCACCACGCGGCCGATACGGAGCGGGCGGGCGCCGGTCTGTGCGAGCCCGCGCGGGTACAGGACATCCTGAGCGCGGCACCGGACGCCATCGCCCGTCTGCTGCACTGGGGCGTTGCCTTTGATCGCCAAGGGGAGCAGTGGCAACTGACCCGCGAGGGAGGCCATCAGACCCGCCGGGTGCTGCACCGCGCCGATCATACGGGACGCGCTATTACTCGTGCCCTGCTCCACTGCGCCGCGGCCAATGCCAGAATCCATCTGCGCCCCAACACCCTGGTCGCTGCCCTGCAGCAAGACGATACGCGGATCAGTGGCGTATGGCTGCGCTGCGGTGAGGGCTCCTGGGAGAGCTTGCAGGCCCGTGCCGTCATCCTGGCCACCGGGGGCCTGGGACAGGTCTATCGTCACACCAGCAACCCCAATATCGCCACCGGCGATGGCATTGCGTTGGCTTGGCGGGCCGGGGCCGCAATCCGCGATCTGGAATTCGTGCAATTCCATCCCACCACGCTGTACGACCCAGGCGAACCGGCCTTCCTGTTGAGCGAAGCCTTGCGCGGGGAAGGTGCCGTGCTTCGCCTGCCCAATGGCGAGCGCTTTATGGATCAATATGATGCACGCGGCGAACTCGCCCCGCGGGACGTGGTCAGTCGAGCAATCATCCAGGAAATGCAGCAACATGGGCTACCCTATGTGGAGCTGGATATCCGTCACGCCCCGGCGCAGCTCATTGTCGAGCATTTTCCCACCATTACCGCGCACTGCCTTGCCCGCGGTCTGGATCCGCGCAACAGCACTCTGCCCGTGGTCCCGGCAGCGCACTATAGTTGTGGTGGCATCAGCGTTGATGCGGCCGGACGCACCGGGGTACCAGGCCTCTACGCCATCGGCGAAGTCGCCAGTACCGGCTTGCATGGCGCCAACCGCCTGGCCAGCAACTCTTTGCTGGAATGTATCGTGGCCGCCCACGAAGCCTTCCGGGATCTCGCCGGGGGCCCAGCCCTCCCCGACCTGCCTCGCGCAGAAGGCAAGCCGCCCAAGGCAATGCCGTCCCTGGCCGATGGAGAATTGGCAAAACGACGCCAGACCCTACAAGGGCTGCTTTGGGAGAAGGTGGGCATTCTCCGCGATCAACGCGGCATGGCGGCGGCCCTGGCGCAATTGCAGGACTGGGCAGCGGAAACGCCCTGGCCCGCGCAACAGCTACCCAACTCGCAAGCGGAGCTGGAATGGCACAGTCTACTGCGCTGCGCCTTACTGATTACCCGAGGGGCCATACAGCGGCACGAGTCTCGCGGTTGTCACTTTGACCAAGATTTCCCGGAGCTGCGGGAGCCGCCGCGACATCTGAATCAGCGCTGCGACTGGTCGCAACCGCAGACCAGTGACGTCGGGCATACAAGCGCCAGCGCCGCCAGTTGCGTTCCCCCGGACGAAAGGCAGCCATGACAATCACTCGTTTACCGTCCTCCGCCTGCACCGGTAGGAGCAGAAAGCGATAAGCATAGACTCCGCCCGCGAGCACGCGGCCCGTGCGGCGCTCACCATTTTGCAGACGCAGAGAGATTTGCCCATCGCCCTGCTGCAGCAACAACCGTGGCAGAAAGGCTTGCCGCCTACGGGACCAGGGACAACGCCAAAGCAGCCAGGCGCTGGACAATGCAAGGACCAACATGGCAGCACGCCAGTCCAGCAGAAAGGTCAGAAGACCCGCAAGCACAGCTACAAGGCAGGGAAGAATGTAGAGCAGCCACTGCCCGCTGCGGGATCCCAGGCGCAGGCCCGGCAGAGATTGGTCGGCGCCTGCCGCCGCGCTATCATGACTGGCGTTCACTGATTCCTTTCCGGAGACCATGCCCATGGCTGACATCCAGTACGCTCCCTTGATCGGCACCTTGGGAGCCCTTCACATTCATGGCCCCGATGCGGAAAAATTTCTGCAGGGCCAATTCTCCAACGATCTTCTGCACTTGCCAACCGGTGCGGGACAGTGGAGCAGTTACAGCACGGCCAAGGGCCGGATGATCGCCAACTTTTTTCTGCAGCGGGAGGAGTCTGGCTTCTATCTGTTTCTGACCGCAGACCTTGCCGATGAAGTCAGCGAGCGGCTGCGCAAGTTCCGGCTGATGGCCAAGGCCGAGATCGAAGTCTGTGCAGAGCCGGTCTGGGGTACCTGGGGCGCCGACCTGCAGAGGGAAGAAGTACAAACAAAACCAGCGGGCGAAGACGCTCCCTCTTCTATCCTTGCACCTCTTCCCTGGCCAAAGCCAGCGGCACTGCTCCTGGCACAAGACAGCGGACAGCTCCAGCGGACTGGCGCACGAGAATGCAGCGCCAATGACTGGTGGGCGGAGGCTATCCGTGCTGGGACGGCCTTCATCACCCGCGCCACGACTGAGCAGGTCATCCCACAAGAACTGAATCTGGAGGTACTGGGCGGGATCAATTTCAAAAAGGGCTGCTATCCGGGGCAGGAGATCGTGGCTCGTTCACACTATCTGGGCGCGCTGAAACGCCAGTGCTACCTATTGTACGGACCGGCAGAAATGCAGGCCGGCCAAGAGATTTTTGCCCCTAGCATGGGAGAACAAGCGGTCGGTGTGGTCATCAATGTGGCAAAGGAAGATGCCGCGAGCATCGCCCTCGTGGTGCTGCGCGCTGCCAATGACCAGGAGCCATTGCACTTGGGACAAGAGGATGGCCCATTATTGCAGATCGGTATTCTGCCCTATCCACTGCCCCTTTCTCAGCAGGAAAAATAGCGCCAGATGTGGGGTCTGATCACCGGTGTTGTCAGTTATTTTCCGTTTGCCTGGTATAGCCATCGTTACCTCGATGAGCGCGGCATGCCGCCCGGATTCAGCCGCAGGCTGCTGGTGTTCATCGTCGCCAGCGTGCTATCCACCGGCCTTGGCTATGGAGTGTCGCGTCTGACCAGCAGCCCGCAGCACCTGCAGGCAGAATCACAAATGCAAAAGAAAACGATGCAGCTCCTCGGCAGTACCCTGCATTGTGTGAGCGAACCGAACAATCCCCAATGTCAGCAGAACACTGCAGAGGCACACCGGCTTCTGCAGCAAATGCTGAGCATCGAAACGGGTAAGCAACGACAAGGCTGAATCAGGAATCGATGAGGGTGCCGCCAAGCTGGGCGAAGCGGTGCAGAAGACTGTCGGGCCGAGTGAGCAACTCCGCGTAGCTCCCGCTCTCCTGTATCCGCCCTTCGGCCATAACATAGATACGATCCATGTCCTCCAAGCCCAACAAACGGTGGGTGATGTAGATCACTGTCCGCCCCTGCATCAGGCTGCGTAAATCCTGCAAAAATTTCGCCTCGGTGAGCGCGTCGAGCCCCTCACTCGGTTCGTCGAGAATCAGGATGGGACTGTTCTTGAGCACGGTACGGGCAATGGCAATACGCCGCGCCTGCCCACCAGAGAGATTCACGCCGCCCTCGCCTACGATGTTGTCCAGACCCTGCGGCAAGCCCTCCACAAACTCGGCCAGTTGCGCCTGACGCAATGCCGCCCAGAGTTCTTCCTCTTCCGCATCACCCTTGGCCAGTAGCAGGTTATCGCGGATGGTACTGTGAAAGAGATGGCTGCGCTGCGACAGCAAGGCAAAGTATTGGCGCAACTGATCGCCGGGATAGTCACGCAGTTCCTGACCGCCCAACCGCGCCGAGCCTGCCTGATAGTCATAAAAACGCAGCAGCAGATTGGCGATACTGCTCTTGCCCGCTCCCGTAGCCCCGAGAATGGCAATCCGCTCCCCCTGGCAAACCTGCAGGTCGAGGCCCCGCAGGGCGTCTTCGTGGGTCTCGGGGTAGCGCAGGTGCAGATCGTGGACCTCGATATCGAAGTTGACAGGTTCGGGCAATGGTTTTGGCGCGTCGGGGAAGAGCGGTTCCTGGTCGGCAATCTCGAAGATACGCCTGGCCGCGGCCCGCGTCTGTCCGAGAAACTGGAAGGCCAGAGGCAGCGCCAATACCGCCTCGAAGGCGGCCATTGTGCCCAAGGCAAACATGGGCAACTGCGCCGGCGACAGGGAGTGCCTTGCCACCAGAGGAATAGCGAGCAGCAAAATCACCCAGAGAGTGAGATTGGCCATGAAACTCATGCCTGCCGTGCCGATTCCGGCCACCCCGGCGAGCCGCCGCTGCCGCTCCAGCAGCGCTGCATTCTCTTGTAAAAGCTGCTCCTGGACACGCCCGGCGGCATTGGCAGTCAGAATCTCCCCCATGCCCTGCAGGGCGTCGACGATCTGCGTGCGCATCTCCGCCTGGATGCGGGTGATCTCGGCACTGCTGCGTGCGCCCAGTCGCTCGCTGAGCAAGGGCAGTAACAAGCCGGTGAGTGCCAGCAGCACAAAGAGCGCGAGACCAATCGACCAGGCATAGAGGGTAAAAAAGCCGGCCATGAGGAGGGTTGCCAATCCTGCCACCAGGAAGGGCGTGAATACCCGCAAATAGAAATTGTTGAGGGTATCAATATCGGCGACCAGACGCGAGAGCAGGTCGCCGGAGCGGAACCCTTGCAGCCCTGCCGGGGCCAGAGGCTCGATACGGGTGTAAAACCAGACGCGCAGTCTAGAAAGCAGGCGAAAAGTGGCCTCATGGGTGACAATGCGCTCCAGCCAGCGGGAAAGGACACGGGTGGTGGCAAAGGCACGTACTCCAGCGGCCGGCAAAAAGAAATTGTACTGATTGAGGGTGGCCCAGCCCCCCAGTCCGGCCAGGGCGGCACTGGCCAGGAACCAACCAGACAAGGTCATCAGGCCAAAGTTGGCGAGGATGGTCAGCAGACTCAGCAGAGCACCGCCGAGCATCCACCAGCGGTAAGGCGCAAAGAGGCGCAGCAAACGCCAAAGATCGCGATTATTGGCCATGACGCCCCCGATAGGCATCCACCAAACGCGCATAGGCCCCGCCCTGCGCCAGCAACTCCTGGTGGCTACCGGTTTCGACCACCCGTCCCCCATCGATAACGATGATGCGCTCGGCGCGCTGCGCCGTGGCCAAACGATGGGCAATGACGATCACGGTACGCCCCTGCCGCAGTTTTTCCAGTGAATCGAGAAACAGGGATTCGCTTTCCATGTCCAGATTGGCCGTGGCCTCATCCATCAGGAGCAGGCGGGGATTTTTGAGAAAGGCGCGGGCCAGGGCAATGCGCTGGATCTGCCCGCCCGACAGACCCTGTCCAAGATCGCCAATGCGCGTGTCCCAGGATTGCGGCAGGCGCTCGATGAATTCCAGGGCATGGGCGTCTTGTGCCGCCTGGCGCAATTCGGCATCCGTTGCTTGTGGCTTCACCAGGCGGAGATTGTCGGCGATGCTGCCATAAAAGAGGCGCGGGCTTTGTGGGATCCAGGCCAGTTGTGCATGCCAGGCATTGCGATCGATGCCGCGCAGATCCTGCCCACCGACCAGAATCGTCCCAGCATCGGGCTGCACGAAACCGAGAATGGCATTCGCTACGGTACTCTTGCCGGCCCCACTCGCGCCAACAATGGCGGTGTAACTACCAGCAGGAAAGCTGGCGGTACATCCAGCCAAGGCTTCGGCGTCTTCCGGCGCATAACGGAAATGCAGATCCCGCAACTCGATCGCCAGTGCCGTCGACGACTCCGCCAATTCCTGCCCACCATCAGTCGCTGCTGGCGCCGGAGCATCAAGAATTTCGAAGATGCGTTTGGCTGTGGCAATCGCGCTCATACGCGCATGATAGTGGGTGGACAGGCCGCGCAGTGGCGCAAAAAACTCTGGCGCCAGCAGCAATACAAAGAAGGCCGCGTAAAAATCTACCGAGGCATGCACCTGCAGTAGGCGCGCCCCCAGAGATACCGCGACCAGGGCAATCGAAAGGCTGGCGAAGAATTCCAGCACTGCCGAGGTCAAAAAGGCCACCCGCAGGCCGGCCATGGTGCTACGGCGGTAGTTTTCGGAGATGTGGGCGACGATCTCGATCTCGTCCTTGGCGCGTCCAAAGATCTTGAGGGTGGTCAGACCCTGCAGGGTATCAAGAAAATGGGCACTCATCAGCAGCATCTGGCGCCACTGCCGCTGGTTGATGGCTTCTGCGGCATAACCGACCAGGACCATAAAGAAGGGAATCAGTGGACCACTGATCAGCAGAATCAGACCACTGATCCAGTCCACCGGAAAGACGAATACGAGAATGGCCACGGGGACCAGACTCACCAAAGCCATCTGCGGCAGATAGCGGGAAAAATACGGTTCCAGCGCCTCGATGCCTTCAATCAGGGTGCTGGCGATATCTCCTGCCCGCTCCCCCGCCAGCGCCACCGGCCCGCGACGAAAGAGGTGCTGCAGGAGTTCTTGCCGCAGTTGCGTCTTGATGCTGGCACTAGCACGAAAGGCAACGATCTCTGCTGCCCAGGACAGCCCCGCGCGCAGCACGAAAAGACCCAGCAAGGCAGCCAAAAATCCCGATACCGCCGCCATCCCCAAACCATGAAACGACACGTCATTGACGATGTGGGCCAGTATCCAGGCCTGGAGAATGATCAGTAAGCCAGCCACAAGGCCGAGACCAATGGCAAAGTAGAGCGCGCCTCGAGCCCCCTTGCCGGTCTTCATCAGTCGTTGATCAATGCGCTCCGCTTTTGCCACGGTCTCTATTTGCCTTTCTTTATTTGCACGGCCGAAAGTATAGCATGAATGATAATTTCCTGATGAACTATGCCAGGAACAGGGTCAAAACGCCGGTATAGCCATAGATGCGGTCGTGGTAGATCTCACCATTGGCAAAGAATCCCACCAGCGGCACCTCGCCGAGCACCGCGCTGATCTGCTGCAACTCCGCAGAATTGGCACCGAAGAGATTTTCTCCACGTCCCAGGCAGGATACATAGATCGCTCCGCGAATGACACGCTCTGCCGCCAATCTGCGCAAATCCATGAGCATGCGCTGCAGATCCGCCACAGCACTGTCACCATCCCGTTTGCAAAATATCAGTTCGCCCCCCGCATCGACGTACTCACCAATGGCTACCAGGCCGTGCTGCTCATCCACTCCCACTAGGTTTCGCACCAGGTAGTCACCACGATCCGATCCGGGCAATGGTAAAGCGGCAAAGATAAAACCAGCAGCGCGACGAATATCGCGCGCCAGGACCTCGCCGACCTCCTCGTAGAGAACCTCCAGGGCCGGACGCCGATCCAGGGTAGCGACGATGTTGCGCTCCGCCTCCTGAATCCGGTGCACCGGACCTATAGGCGTGACCCCCTGACTCAAGCCTGTGCGGATCGCTACGTCGTCAGAAAACGCCACGCCACTCAAGCCGCCATGGAGAGCACGCCCGGCGATCTGCGCCCCCTGTTCCCGCGAGCTGGTTATCCCGCCCATCAGAAAGCCCGTGCTGCAACGTGCGGCCAAATGCCGTACCTGCTCAGGTAAGTCTTGGCTATGGGCGTCGCCATGCACAATGGCCAAGGCCGCCTGACGACCATCGTCCAACTGCAATTCCCCGCTACCATAAGCATCCATGCCGGCAAACAGGCGATATTCCGTTTTGGGGATATCCGTAAACAGCAGGGCCAGCGCAGGAACATCGAGGTATTCATGATTGGTGGCCGCTACGCCAATTCCCACCGATCCGACCCAATCCTGAACGCCGGTGGATTGCTGCAGCGCGGCCAGAATTTCCGGCAGCGCCGTTTCATAGGCCTCGTTGACATACAAAAACCCCAAGGTACTGGGGAATGGCCTCCAGTCGCAGCTATCCAGGGCCTGCCGCAAAGCGTCGGACCACTGCTCTGCGGCGGCATGGCCATAAGGGAAAGGAGTACTCATGAGCTGCGTTCTGATCCTATGCCGAAAGCTCGCATTGTACGGGGCCAAGCGGCAAGGGGCAAAAGCGCTTTTGTAGCAGCAAATTAGTAATGTCCGCTTTCGGCACGTTAGAAATGTCCGCCTGGAAGAGTAGAGAGGCAAGGACGAATGACGCAGGAGCGGATAGA